>JAHIVC010000069.1 GCA_018816945.1 Bacteroidota bacterium
AGAGGTTACGAGGCTTTGCTTACTTACTACGTAAAGATTGCCCCACATCTTAATGAACCGCTGTATACGAGACCCGTACGTACAGTGGTGTGAGAGGTTCTCCCCATCAGCTAACGCTGGTGGGGCAGCCTACTCGATTATAGGCATGGTTTTACTTAACCTGTCAATTTTTGTTTATATATCGCATGGAAACATACGCTTTATTGTTTTTAACTTTAACTTTTCCAATAGTATTTTTGGTAGATGAAATTTTTCCTTCAGCTTCATATTTAATAACTTGCATATAACTATTATCCTTAACCTCTATTTCAGGTACAGTGCAATTATAAGTTCCATTTCTTGGTTTTTCAGAAAAATTCGACAAATCATAGCATAAAATCATAGTGTTCTTATTTTCATTTAATTCAATGAAATCTAATTTTGATTGAGTGGGAATAGTTTTCTCTGTATTATTGCCTCCAAAATCGAGAATAAAACACCAGCCTTTATGCCAAGGTTCACAATCATCAATAGTAACATTGTATTTTGCATGGTTGCGTAATCTAAATCTAAAATCGTCAAACATATGATAAATTTGATTATCTATAATTTGAGTTTCCTTTATTATGTTGAGAGAATCACCGACAAAAGTCTTTATATCATCGTTTATCTTCACTTGGATATTATCCAATTGGGCATCTGTAAGATTCTTACCAATAATGCTGGTTTTCATGTAGCTTTCATATATATCAAAAATAGATAATAAAATTGGGTTATCGGAATTACATTTTGACTGTGACTTTCCCTCATAATGTAAAACTGTAAAATCACTATCATTCTTGTTATTGATAATTTTGTTTGTACTATTCATGTGCCAGCAGAACATTGGACTTGAGCGGATATAAGAACCATTAGCACAGATATAAGAGTAGGTTATAGTGCCGCCATTACCTGGAGGAGAAGAACAAGGACCATCACCCCATGTATGATATGATATATAGCGACGGCAACCGACTAGAAAAAGATTTGAAGAACTGTCATTTGGGTTAATTTCATTTTGAGAAATTGACTTTTTTATTCCATCATCATTGATGCCATAGTTGTTAACTGATGTAAAAATACTTACAGTAATATCGTTTGATTCTTCTTTAAGGTAAAAATCAGGGCTAACATATCTTAAAGGACTTTTTGCTGTTTTACTCCCAAAAGCATGTGGAATAATAGTTCCGGGTAACATTAGATTTTCTTCTAATCTAAAATACACACTACTTTCTTTTAACTTCTCCTTGCTTGATTTTTTTGCCCAATCCCAAAATTTTCCAGGAAGTTTAGTTGTAAAACGATATCTGCCGGGTTTAAGATTTTTAAAATGATATGTTCCTATATGATCTGTTTTTGAGCTTAGAGCGGTAGTGTAGTTTTGTTGAATTTCATTCCATATTTCCGCTGTTATTAATGCCCCAGGAACTGGTTCGTTGGATCTTTTAATCCCATCATCATTTATCCCATAATTGTTTGGCATATTTGAATGAGTTATTTTCGCTTCGTTTCCAGAAAATAATTTTATTTGAATTCCAGCGCCAACACTAGCAAATGCAGGAAGTAATTTCTCAGTTGTGGTATTCTGCTTGGAATTTAATAGTGCTTTTAAATCAATATTACCTCTTGGATCAACAACACTGGTAAGGGTACGCGAAGAATATGTAATTTCATTCTTACCAGCTGGTATTGTATATCCAGCTTCAATAAAAAATCGCAACATTTGACCTGGTTTTCCGTAGGAAGCCCTAATATTTGGTTCAATCATTAATAAATTTCGGTTAGCATCCCCATCAGGAAATTTCAAAATAGTTGTTTCTGGTGTTTGGTTATATACAGCGGTGGCAGTTGCGCCTCTTTGCATCAAGTACTTAAGACCAACTCCGGGTTGAATTCTTAAATCTTTTTTACCTAAGTTCAGATAAGAAGAGAAACCCAGTAAAACGTTGGAATTTTTCTCCTGTAGATTTGAAATGGTAAGTACCGATTTAATGGGGTCTAAATAGCCATTGACATCAAATTCCGGTGAAGTTTTGAAAAACTGTCCGTTAACCCGAAATCCAAGTATTCCTATAGCTGCATCGAGTCCTATTTGTGGAATCAAAACAGGTTGTGAGAGATTTGGGGAAAAACCCCCGGAAGCACCTAACTGAAGATAAATTGATTTTTTACCTTCTAATCCATTTTGTGACAATGTGTTTATTGTCACAAAAACAAGGATAAGCAAAAAAACTAATCTGGTTGAAGCTTTCATTTTATTGGTTTTTAAATTTTTGTGTGGAAATATTTATAAATACATTTTTTTGTTAAAGTAATACCTAAAAAATTGTAGTTCTGGTCTCCATTTTATTATTTATCAACGTTTTATATGAATGTCATTTTTTATCTGTGAATGCCTTTTATAACGACATAAACTTGCTTATAACTAATATATATAATCCATAAAGTGAACTTTATCCCCCTATCCACCTGCGGCGGACAGGTATGGGTTGTATAGCGCAGCTTTTGTGTTTCTATATATTTTATAAATCTTTCAAACATTACATATGATTTAAGTTTTTATTCGGGGAGAAAAATCAAATATATAAAAAATACAGATGTGTTTGAAATTTAAACCGATAAAAAAAACCACCCCAAATTTGGAGTGGTTTCTTAGGTAGAATAAGCTATTTTATTTTCTTAAAGGCATCTTGTATTTCGGCCAATTGCTTTTTCAGTTTTTCGTATTGCAAATAGGTGTTTATGGCAGGTTGTTGGTCGGCACCCGTAACCGATCGCATCAAAAAACTTATCTGGTCGTTTAGCTGCGGCTGCATATAAATGCCTTCACTCATTTTTATTTTATCTTCCAGTACTTTAAGCTGTGCATCTTCCTGCTGTAATTTTTTCCTGCTTTTTTTGGCTTGCAATTTGGCAATTTCTTTACGTCGCGTTAAAATTTGGTCGGTAAGTTTATTGGCCTCGGTAGTCATGTCCACGATTTTTAATGCAAATTGTTCCTGTTCTTTCAATTCCTTAACTCCTGTATTGACTTCGGCTAAACGGGGATCGGCCATTACCTTAAATTCCTGCACAAATTCTTCTCCTGCAATTTCGAGGCTTACAAAATACTTATCGGGAGCAACATAAGGACCATTGCTGAAACTTCGTCGCGGGTTTTTATCCCAGGCCCCTTTATGTCGCATATCCCATTGGATACGGTGCAAGCCTGCTGTTTTGCTCAAATTAACGGCTTGGCCGGGCTGAAAATAATAACTCATGGCCATGTCTTCGTTTCCTTCTTCCTGTGCCACTTTTTGTGTTTTGCTTACATAAGTTTGTAAGGGCTTTTTATCGGCATCGAGAATGCTCATTTTAATTTCTCCTTCAGGAACGGTTTTAATGAAATAATCAATATTTACGGCAGAAGCAGGGTAGGATGGAATTTCATTCCCCCTGGTTTGCCGGTAACGTAAACGATAAGTTTCAACAGGTTTCATTAAAAAATTATGTTCCTTTTGCATTGCTGCATAATGATGTAAAGGGCTCACATTGTCCATGATCCAGAATGAGCGGCCCATGGTCGATACGGCTATATCTTTTCGGTAAACCTTAATATCGGTTATGGGCGTAACAGGCAGGTTTTGCTGAAAGGATTGCCAGTTTTCGCCATCGTCGAACGAAACGAATAAGCCAAACTCGGTACCGGCATATAGCAGGCCTTCTTTTTCAGGATCTTCGCGCACAACCCTGGTCGGGAAATCGGCAGGGATGCCATTCTTGCCGTTGGTCAATAATATCCAGCTTTCGCCGTAGTTTTTGGTTTTATAAATATAAGGTTTCCAGTCGCCCAATTGATAACGCAAAACGGCTATATATGCTTTCCCTGATTGATGCGGAGAGGGTTCGACACAATCAACACGGCCACCCGGCAATAAATAGGGAGGGGTCACATTTTTCCATGTTTTCCCTCCATCGCGGGTAACATTTACGGGGCCATCATTAGCTCCGGTCCATATTAAACCCTTAGTCAGCGGTGATTCACTAATTTCATATAGGGTGCTGTAATATTCCTCTCCCGTGATATCGCGAGTGATCGGGCTTCCTGAAATCACCTGTTTATCAGCTTCAAAAGCGGTTAAATCGGGTGAAATAATTTCCCAACTATACCCATCATCCGTAGTTTTGTGCAGGTATTGCGAGCCCATATAAACCACATCCGGATTGTGCGGGCTCACATGAATTGGTGAAACCCGTTGGAACCGGAATTCCAGATCCTTTGGATTGTGGCCATAAATATTGCTTGGATTTACGGTATAGGTTCTTTCCTGTCCGGTAATTTTATTAAAAACCCCAAAATGTCCTTTGCAATTTGAATAAACAATATTGTGGTTTCCGGGTTTTGGAACGGTGGGCCCGGTTTCGCAACCTCCAACCTCAATCCAGTAAGCAGTTGGTCCGCCAGGTGCATCATAAGGAGGCAAACTAGGCACTCCAATGGTTGTATTATCCTGTTGCCCTGCATAAAGCCAATAGGGGTTTTGATCGTCGAGATCGACCTGATAAAGCTCGGCGGTAGGCTGGTTGATTTGTGTCGACCAGCTTATGCCGTCGTTCAGGGTCACGTTCACCCCGCCATCATTGGCTTGTATATAAATATTGGTATCTTTTTCATTGATCCACATATCGTGGTTGTCGCCGTGAGGCGTGCTTCTGCGTTCCCAGGTTTTACCCCCATCCACTGATTTATAAAAGCTCGTGGAATTTACAAAAAGCGCATCGGCATTTACGGGGTTGGCTTCGATATTGCAATAGTAAAACGGACGATCGAGCAAGCGCATATTGTCGCTGATCCGGGTAAACGATTCACCCTGATCGTTGGATCGAAAAAGTCCGGCATCGCCTTCAGCGGCTTCCACCAAAGCATACAAACGTTGTGGATCGGCTTTTGAAACTGCCAGATCAATTTTTCCGATGATCCCCGCAGGTAAACCATTCATAAGTTTGATCCAGCTTTTACCACCATTAATTGATTTATGGATGCCACCATTTTCACCACCACTGATAATTGTCCATGGTTTGCGTTCGGTTCTCCAGGCGGCAGCGTAAATAATATCGGGATTGTTTGGGGCAAATTCAATATCTGCAACACCAACGGTATCGGCAATAAACAAGACCTGATCCCAGGTTTTGCCTCCATCCATGGTTTTGTAAACCCCTCGTTCTTTATTGGGTTGAAAGGGTTGACCAATGGCAGCCACAAAAACGATGTCCGGATTTTCGGGATGAATTTCAACAGCGCCAATTAATCCTGCATCTTTTAGGCCGATATGTTCCCATGTTTTTCCGGCATCACCGGATTTGTAAACACCTTTCCCGACGATGATATTCGAGCGAATTCCATCTGAACCCGTACCTACATAAACGATGTCGGGATTATTTTGATAAACCTGAATGGCTCCGATAGAAGGGGAAGCAAAATAACCATCCGAAACATTGTTCCAGTTGATGCCATAATCTTCGGTTTTCCAAACACCACCTCCGGTTGCGCCCATATAAAAAGTGCCTGGTTGTGTAGTGATTCCGGCAACAGCGGTTGATCTGCCACCACGGGTAGGGCCTACGTTTCGGAATTTTAAATCTTTAAATACATTGTCTTCCTGATTTGAATCTTTCGTTTGCGAGTAAATGGCCGGGATGCTTAAAACCAGCATATAACCCAATAATAAAGCCTGTTTTAGTAAATGGTTCATATATAAATAAATTAAAGTTTTTGTTTTGATTAATGTAACGCTTGTTGATGCAAGATATTCAAAAAAAACCGTATTTTGAATTGGAACTTAATAAAGTCGATGTACAATGAAGTAATTTCTATCAATGACGGAAAATGAAAGGGAATCGATTAATGAAATGTAGAATGTAGAATACAGAAAGTATGACACGCAGGCAGGGTATCAAGATTTTAGACGTTAGATAATAGATTTTAGATATTAGACTTTAGACATTAGATATTAGTGGTCTGTGGTCTGACCCCCTATAAACTGGCTAATTTTCAAATCATCACATTTTCAAATTTTCAAATTAGCACATTATCTTTCCAGATTCACTTTCCGCTCTTTCAAATTATATTTATCGCCTTTGCGAAGGAAATAAAATTCTTTTGAGTCGGCAGGAAGTTGGTAAATGGTATCGCGTTCCCTTGAAAACCGGGTTCCATCATAAATGGCAACAAAACTATTTCCGATGACTTCAAATTCGTTGCCTTTAACCACGATGCCTGTGTTTTCGTCCAAACCTATCCCAAATAATTCCGGTCGGTTCTTAAGTATCTCAAAAATATCAAACTGACGGTTACGAACCAGGATGTGTTGATCGATGGCACTGTTTTTCAAAAATCCCAAACCCACTTCATGATCGCCCATCATTATCGTATTTCCTTTCGAATCGCCACGGGCGAGGTAAGAACCCTGAATAGATGCACCTGCTGACGAACCGGCTATGACGCCGCCACGATCCAGCAATTTGTTAAATTCTTCATGGGCCCTGGTATTTAAAAATCCATCTGCAATCCGCCATTGACGGCCCCCATCGAACCAAACCCCTGTTGCATAGGTGATGGATGTATAAAATTCAGGATCATTCGCTAATTTCGAATCGCGGGTATGTAATACAGTTACGTTTTTAAATCCTGCTTTTTCAAACCTTGCCTTAAAATTCACAAAGCCTGAATCCTTTTCAATCTGATCATCTTCCCAAGCAGTGGGGACGATAATAATCTTGGCATCATCACCACCCGCGTATTCTTTAAACTTTTCCAAGAATATGGGATCTCGGGCATTACCACCAATGATGATCAGGGTGCCTTTTTCAGGCCCGATAAAATCAAGTACTTTCTTTGATGCATTGCCCGTTTTTTGTTGAGCATAGGAATGGACAATACCCGGTCCGTTAATTAAAAAAAAGCAAATAAGGGTAAAATTCGTGAAAAATTTAAGTTTACGCATAGTTTAAATTTAAAGATTGAATGACTAGGTTTTATTTAAGGATTCAAGGAAAATGCCGGCTATATATTCAGGTGTTTCTCTATTAAAGGAAGGATTTATTTTTAATACAAACCCATCCTGAACCGGATCGGGAAACTCAATGTGTTTTTTGTCAAGTTCCTGTTTGAGTTTATTCAGATTAGGATGATTGATCATCAGTTTCACGACATGGGTCCCATTTTCATATCGTTGAACTTCTATCCTATGATCTTGTGAAATCCTGGAAAAGAATTTCTCAGCATTTTCATAAGCTAATTTATATTCATCGATAAACCCGTCGGCGTAATAAAGTGCAACAGCAGCAAAAGGCCATGCATAAGGTAATCCACCACCATACATCCTTCTTACATGAAACAGATCTTTGGTGAATTCAGTTGATCCGGCCAAAATAGCCCCTGATGCGGCATTAAAACATTTCCATAAAGAAGTATAAACGGTATCGAATAAACTGCCATATTTAGCAGGGATATTCCCTGTGTGGGCGCATTGAACAAATAAGCGGGCCCCATCCAAATGCATTTTGATGTTTTCGCTTCGGGCATAATCCGATATTTTTTTCATATTTTCAAAACTCGAAATCTGATCATGTTTTCTACGAACGGGTGTTTCGATCGAAATAACGCCAACTTTTGTTAAAACCCTTCCCCCTTTTGTCATTGCAACGGTATGCATTACTTCTTCCAAGGTAAACTCAACAGCGTTTTGACCCAGGGGAATGAGATTTAAGCTACTGAGGTTTTGCGCACAATCACCGGTATCATTATAAAAATGACTTTGTTCCTGAACGATCACCCTTTTTGCATTTCCTGCCAATTGCCTTGCAGCCAACTGATTTGCAAGGGTTCCCGTAGGCATAAAAACGGCAGATTCCTTGCCAAGCAATTGGGCAAATTTATGTTCCAATTCTTCCACCACGCCACCATTGGAGTAATAATCGGCTTTGATTTTACCCTCATCGGCTAATTTCATGAGCAGGTTGGCATATTCTTTCGGTGTTAATCCTAAACCGTCGCTTGTCAAATTTACGCTACCTTTCAAATCATCGTAAATTCTTGTACTTCTGATTCCCGGGATGGCACTTAAGGGAGCAGCGGTTGCAGCAAGCATGCCCCCCATTTTTACAAAATCTCGTCTGTCCACAATTTATTTTTTTTGAATGAAGTGAAATTAGTAAAAAAATAATCTCAAACGGAAATAGATGTATATCATTTTTTATATCAATTTCACGCGTAGGAAAACAGAAGGTTCGGATATCCATCGTGCTATTTTAATACTACCATGACTTTTACTGAAAAAATATTTTACGTATCGAAATAATTTATATATTAGCGCTCTGGAGTACTATAAATACTTAACGGACAGCCCTGTCCGGGTACTAAAACAGCTCGTGAATTTTACGGAAGGAGAACGGTTTATAAAAAGATAAACTCTTATTAGAATTTGGTTTTATTCAATATGATTTTGAAAATGCAAACAAATTTAAACGCCAAATTATAATCATCCGAATAAAAATACAATAAAGCAACCTTAAATGAAAATAGCTATGCCAATTCCAAAAAAGAAAACCATCCAGCCGATAAAACTCTTTGAGAACATCGCGCTGACCTTTAGTGGTGGCGGTTACCGTGCCTCCACTTTTGGGCTGGGTATATTGTCATACTTAAACCAAGCCCGTATCCGCAACAAATCACTCCTCGAAAATGTAAAAGGTTTGAGTACCGTAAGCGGAGGAACCTTAACCGGTGCTACCTATGCTTGTTCTGCAGCCGAAGGAAAGGATTTTAATACCTTTTATACACATTTTTATAAAACCCTTGAAGAAGATAGACTTTTGGGTATTGCCCTAGCTAAACTCGATTCAAACGAATTGTGGAAAAATTCACATAAAAAGCGGTCCTTGATCAATGCTTTTGCCCTGGCTTATGCTGAATTGCTAGCAAACAACACTTTTAGGTGCCTTCGGGAACAAAAATCACATTTGGAAGACATCTGTTTTAACGCTACCGACTTTTCATTCGGCTTGGCTTTTCGTTTCCAGACTTCCGGGATTTTCGGGAACTATCATTTACAGAACACCAATCTCGATGCACTTTCAAACGATATGAAAATAGCTGATGCCATTGCTTCTTCCTCATGTTTCCCGATGGGATTCGAACCCATGGTTTTACCGGATGATTATGTAAGTGATCATAATTCAACGACCTATGTTGCCATCAAAGCGCAAAAGGAATTTAAAAAAGGCGTCGGGATCATGGACGGGGGGATTGTGGATAATCAGGGGATAGGTAGTATTATGAATATCAACGTCAGGCGTGAAAAAGAAGGGAAACCTTACGATCTGATCATGGTTTGCGATGTAGGGAGTTATTTCATGGATCCATGGCAAGCATCGAAACTGAGCCTTGATGGTGAAGATGGATCTGCAAGCCCTAAAAAAATATATCAAACCGTCGTGAAAAAGTTAAGGTCAAGCTGGTGGATTTGGCTGCTACCAATACCTATTGCTGCAGCACTTTTGATCGGGGGTTTTTACAGCCAAAACGGAACCTGGCTGTTCATTGGTGGGGGTGCCATGGTAATGTTTGCAATCTTAGCCGGTGGCGCCAGATTATTTATTGATAAGATCGTTCATAAAATATTAAAAACATGGGGTTGGGTGATGGGTATGCTGCCACACTTTATGCGGGATAAACTTGTTTATTTCGAAAACCTTCGCCTGCGATTAATCCAGCGAATGCTAGAAGAACGAGGTACTTCGGCCATGAAAATGATCAGTGAAATATTCCTGAAACAAATCCGCCGACTTAACTATAATTTGTTTTATGAACACCAGGATTTGAAAGACCGCAGAATTACCGCCCTCATTTATGAACTCACCAAAGAACAATATCAAAATGGCAAATCGGACGAAAAAGAACCGGAAGTAAAACGTGGGCAAATCCCAGATCCGGGCGACGGCATTTATGCTGCAGCTAAAATAGCGAGCGAAATGGGAACCACCCTTTGGTTTTCGGTTGAAGATAAAAAAGTTTACCGGCTTAAAAACCTTGTTAGTTGCGGGCAGTTTACCGCGTGTTTTAACCTCCTGAAATATTGCGTTGACTTAAAAAGTTCAAAGGCAAAGGTTGATCCCGAATTGCTTGATGAGATGATTAAAGTCTTTGCAAACGATTGGAAAAAATTTATTAAAAATCCTTACTGGCTGCATGATCAGTATAGAAATTAACAATCTCAAACTAAAAAACTATGGCAACAATCAATGAATTAACACAGGAACAATTTAAGGATTTGCTCGACAACTATTTTGCTCCGCCTGAAGAACGGACGCAATTGACCGACGATGAACTAAAAGATCTGGCAAAAAGATTAAATGAAAGGATCAAAGTTCCCATTATTTCGGAAACCGGTGAGGAGAAAATCCTGATTAAGATTATCATCAAAATCGACCGCTTTTTGTACGATAATTTACCAAATGAATTTTACGATCTGGTCAGAAGCATGGATAAAGGTATCGATGATGAAGAAGCCAAGCGATTAATTACGAGGCTTTCGAAGCTTGCCAATAAGCACATCGATTTGCCTTATCTACCCGAAATGGCTGAATATATAGCCATCCGACTGGTGATAGGGGTGATCGTGAATGCGGCCCGAAAGCAATGGGACCTCCGCAGGGCCAAGGAGAATATGTACGAAATGAAAGTACCTCATCAAAAATACGCGTCTCAATTTCAGTTGGAAAGCATTATTTCCTGACAATCGACTAGATTTTAACAATATAATATTTTACAGAATATGAAAACTTCCATCATAAGTAAGCCAAGATATATACAAATCATGTTTTTGGCTATGATTGTTTTGCTTTTAGGTGCATCGTGCAGGGTAACCCTAATTCCTACTTACGATGATTCTATTGCTCAACAAATTGACCAGACTTCCAAACAGGTTGACAAATTCTACCTGACTATGTTGGAATTATCAACCACTAGTAACAATGGCAGGGCTTTTGAACATTTTGTCCTCCAATATCTTGACATTGAAGTAGAACTGAATTCATTGCTCAGTAAAAATAAAGTGAGGCCATTGAACCAAAATTCAACAAGGATTTGTGAGATTACCCTCGAGCTTTGGGTAAAGTATAAAGAGGAACATAAAAAAGACAATACCCTTAGCGATGGACTTGTGAAATTGAACCGGAAAACCTTCAGCGATTTATTTTATGCCATGCAGGTTGCAGAAGAAGGTAAAAAAATTGCAGGCAATCCACCCAAATAATGAACCAAAAATTTATAAAGATGAATTTCGATATCAATAAAGTACTTGCAGATATGCTTGCTGCTATGAAAGGAACCGTTAGCGACCATTGGTCTGAAGTTAAAGATACTGCTAATCAATTCCTTCAGAGGGATAAGGATAGGTTGGAACTGTTGGCCGAGTTAAGGATCACGGGCGATCTGAATCAGGAAAAATTTGAATCACGATTGCAGGATGAAAAACTGATACTGGAAGCTGAGCTTAATGCCTTGGCCGTTATTTCGAAAGCCATTGCACAAAAAGCAGCCAATGCAGCCTTTGATGTTTTACAAAAAGCTGTGAATGCTGCCATTTCTGCCGTGTTTTGATTTCATGCTAAAAATGACTTTATTTAAAAAAACCGCCCATAATGAGCGGTTGAATCCATTTTGAGGTAAACCGTTTAGTTCGGGCAAGGGTAGTTGTAGCAAACAATAAGCCATGATCTTAATTCAGTGGCTCGTCCGTCCAAAATACCAATATATTTTGGTTGGTTCAGGATGGCATCCAATGCGTCCAGGCTTTTTAATGCATCCTCAAGATCGCAAGTTCGAGCATATACCAATGCTTTTAACACATGTTTTTCAATTGCCGGATTCTTCAGTGAGGGTTTATCAAAGGAATTGGCAGTCAGGATAATTCTATCAGCCGACTTTTCCATGAGATTGCATGGTGTATTGCTTGTTGCAGATGCTGTAGCTTCTGCCTGAGCAGCAGATTCTTGGCCAAAGGCATAAATACCTGAAAACATAAAAATGCACAAAAAGGCAAAAAATGACTTTTTCATAATTCTCGAATTTAAGTTGAACAGTTAACGCGCTTTAGTCCTGATTAATTAGGATTTAAGGTGTAAGTTAATCAAAAAAAGCGTGCTTTGCAATAGCTGATTCCGTAAATCTGATTTGATTCTTAGCTACAATCCAGGTGAAAATCGGCTGACCCAATAAATGGTATTAAACCCCAGAGCAAGCTCTGGACTATCATTTCCGTAGCAATCTACGGGGAATTAAACCATACCTTCTCGTCCGACGAAGCGGAACGCGAAGGAGGATTAAACTTTTATTTGTAATTTCGCCGGCACTGTAAATATTTTCGGTGTAAACAGTAAACATAAAACAGGGTCAATTTCATGGAACTAACATACTTTTAAGGTTTTGTCAGTTACTTTACATTTTACTTTATAACTACGCATATAACATGATCAATATATTGAAAAAAATACTCAATTATTTAAAACCTGAACCAATTTATAAGGTTTTGATATTTAGATTATTGTTGGTGTATTTAATTTTTATGCTATCGCGCATTATATTTTATATTTTCAATCAGAATTATTTCTCAAATTCACATTTGAGCTCACTGCCAAATATATTTATAGGAGGATTGGTTTTCGATACAGTTGCAATTTTATACACCAATTCTTTGGTTATTATATTGAGCATAATTCCTTTTCAATTTCGTTACAAAAAAGGATTTCAGAGCTTTATGAAATATCTGTTTTTTATTTGCAATGGAATTGCTCTTTTGGCCAATTTAATGGATGTTGCTTATTTTCCATTTACTTTAAGTCGTACAACTTTTAGTGTGTTTTCGCAATTTGGTAACGAAAACAATCTGGTGCCGCTTTTCCTGAATTTTTTTGTTGACTATTGGTATATGGTTTTGTTTTTGATCCTATTAATGTGGTTAATGATTTTTTTGTATAAAAAAATAAAAATGCCAACTTTGGCTGAAAAACCATCCATTAAATATTACATAAAAGCTTTGCTTTTGATACCGATCGTATCAGCAATTTTTGTAATTGGGGCCCGCGGTGGAATCCTTCACAGTACGCGCCCGATAACGATGAGCAATGCCGGGGATTATGTGCAAAATCAGGCAGAAATTCATTTGGTTTTGAATACCCCGTTCTGCCTTATAAAAACCATTTTTCATCATTCGCTTGAGAAAAAAACCTATTTTTCGGATAAAGCAGATTTAGAAAAAATATACAATCCAATTCGTGTTTTAAATCCCAATGATACGGTTAAAAAATACAATATAGTATTGATCATTCTTGAAAGTTTTGGAAAGGAGAGTATCGGTTTTTTTAATAATAATCTCTACGGTTATACTCCATTTGTTGATTCCTTATGCACTCACAGTCTGGTTTTTCAACATTCATTTGCCAATGGTCGGAAATCAATTGATATTTTACCCAGTACCATGCTTTCGATTCCTTCGCTTGGTGAACCCTTTGTTTTGACTGAATATTTCAGTAATAATTTGAAAAGTTTACCCCAAATTTTAAAGGAGGAAAATTATCATACTTCATTTTTTCATGGAGCTCCAAATGGCTCAATGGGTTTTTCGGCGTTAACAAATTTAATTGGCATTGATCATTATTTCGGTAAAAATGAATTTATTAGTGAAAATAAAATAAATACAAGAGAAAGCGGAAATTTATGGGGGATTTGGGACGAAGATTTTTTCAAGTATTATGCTAAAAAAATTAATGAATTCGAGCAACCATTTTTTACAAGTATTTTTTCGCTAAGTTCACATCATCCGTATGACCTGCCTGAAAAATATAAAAATGAATTTCCCGAAGGAAAACATCCGATATATAGAACAATCGGATATTCAGATTTTGCGCTAAAAGAATTTTTTGAAGCGGCTCAAAAAATGCCCTGGTTTGAAAATACAATATTTGTTATCACTGCCGATCATTGTCAAAGTACGCCAACTCACGATGAGTATAATACATCAACGGGATTATTTAGTGTTCCGATCATCTTTTATTCAGCAAATGAAAAATTGAATTTGAAGGGGAATTCTGAAAAATTGATCCAGCAAATTGATATTATGCCAACTTTATTGGGAATGATTAATTATAATAAATCCTATTTTTCGTTTGGGAATGACGCTTTAAATGCAGAAAATCATTTTCTTGTAAATTATGTAAATGGAATTTATCAGGTATTTTATGGCGATTTTGTTTTACATTTTGACGGTACAAAAACAGTGGCTCTATTCGATTACAAAAAAGATATTTTATTGCAAAATAATTTACATGGCAATAACCAAGAATTGCAACTGAAAATGGAGGATTTTGCCAAAGCTTTTGTTCAGCAGTATAATAATCGGATTATTGAAAACAGGATGACGGTCGATTAGTTTTATCTTCTAAAAAATCATCGCTTCAATGTGCTTTTTCATAGTGTAATATCCTTTTGAACTTTGGATTCATTAAACGCAAGTGATCTTTATAAAATAATTGATCCGGTAATTATTTATATTACTTGACATATAAAATGTCTATCTAATTGTTAAAAAATCCTATAATTCATTAATGGATGTTAAATATTTAGCGATGGTTTGCCAAACAGCGTAAATTTGGTCATTAATAAATGAAAGAAGTGGGTTGTCGCAAATATAAGCTAAGTAAGATATTCATAAGTATAGCCGTGTTGATCAGCCTCCAATCGCATTTAATTGGTCAGGTAATAATTCAAGGGATTGTTAAAGATCAAAAAAGCGGACAGCCTATTTCTTTTGCAAATATTTATATCCCTGAAAAAAGAATGGGTACCGCCACTAATCTTTATGGTGAATTCAAATTTGAACTCAGCCCTATCGACAGCATGTTAATTTCAGCCATTGGATACGAAAGCCGGCTCATTTATCTGAATGATTCTGTTTATAATGAATCGATTGAAATAAATATCGATTTAGTGCCAAGGATCTATGATTTAACAGAAGTGGTCATTAGACCATTTCCAACTTATGAACGATTTAAGCATGAAATCCTGAATTATGAAATGACGCCCGAAGAAATCAATGCCAAAGCACTTCAAGAGGCATTTAGGCGGAATTTGGCAATGTTATCACAAAACACAAAACCCATCGATTATCTGGATGACAGAGGAGGGATCAGTCTCGGAAGTCCGGTGACAGCGATTTATAAATTATTCAGCAGGGATGCTAAGAATGAAAAGAAGTATAATAAGCTTTTAATAGCTGACAAAATCAGATTAAAAGTTGGAGAACGTTTAAATTTTGAAGTAGTTGGTAAACTAACAGGTTTAAAAGATGAAAAGGAAGTAAATGATTTTATTGCTTACTGCAATCTTACTGATGCATTTGTTCTCGCCTGTACCGATATTCAGCTATATAATCGCATTATGGAATGCTTTCAGGAGTATACCTTAAAAGAATGAGCCTCGAACACGTAGGTTAATCCTTTCTGAACCATTTTAATTCCATGCCCGGAGATATTTCAGGTCGTCGTGTAAAACCGGATTTTTCGTAAAATCCTGCTTTATCCTTTGCCGAAAATAATTGTATATCCCTTATTTGATGCGTTTTGCATTTAAGTACAAGTTGTTCCAGTATCTTTTTTCCAAGACCCTTACTTTGGTATTCAGGCAAAATAATCAAATCGATGATGAGGGCATGTATAATACCATCACTAATGAGCCTTCCTAAACCGACCAATTGATCCCCGTCGTATGCTGAATAGGTGTACCAGCTGTTGTGTATTGCATACTCTAGTTCCTTATCAGAAAGTTTGTATGAATTGTTCCATCCGGTAGTTAAAAAAAGTTCCAAAAACTTTTTTGTTTCAGGGACTTTTTCCGAAAATATGAATTCTGGTAACTGCATTATAATTCTCTTTTTAAACCTTAATCATTGATTTATTATCTTCTTGCAGGTGCCGGAAAAATAATTTCACTTTCATGTCCATCAGCATCAATCGATTGCACTGCGAAAAAATAATTATCTTTTGAATAAGGAAGCTCAATAGAAGTTTCTTTTACAAATATTTTTCTTTCCCACAACGCTTGATAAGTTTCCCGCATCAATACATAATACCCGGCCGGCTTTTTACCTTTGGAGGGTGCTTCCCAGCTCAGATTGGTTGAGTTGCTGAGTCCGGCTAAACTAATGCCAACATTTTCAGGGGCATAAGGAGCTAATGCTAAATTGGCTAAAGTTGCCAGGTTGATCCCTGCATTTTTACGCACATATTCATAATCAACAAATTCTGGAGTATCTCCGTAATGGATCCCATTTTCTTCTCTTACAACCTGATGGGTCCTATCATAGTTCTCATTGAATTCAGTAATTCGAACGGCTATAAAACCTAATTTACAGAAAGGAGTATGATCACCACCACGGCCGAAACGATCATTTCGATAAATGAGTGTAACACTCAACTGGTCAACATAACGTTCGCCTATTTCCTTCACATAACGTGCTAATTGTCTGGCTTTGCCATCATTCTCCATGGCAGAATACGCCCTTGCTTTAGCCATTTGTTCAGTTTCAAGTTGAGGAATACCTTCGCTGAATACGCGTACTTTCATATTGTCGTTCAACAAAGTTCCGCTCGATCCGCTATTCCCGATCATATCGTTATTGAGCATGGCAACAAGGTTCCAGTTTTCGGATTTTGCAATTGATGCCATATTAGCGGCACCAAGTAGTCCATGTTCTTCACCTGAAACAGCGGTAAAAATAATGGTTCCGGAGAATGCTTTTTTAGACATGATGCGCACCAATTCCATGATGGCCGCTACTCCTGAAGCATCATCATTTGCTCCCGGGGCGAACACTTTTCCGTCGTTATTGTCTTCAGCACGGGAATCCAAATGTGCGCTGATTAAAAATATCCTGTCATCAGTCGGATCGTTTCCTTTAAGTGTGGCAACCACATTTTGTAATTCCAACTCTGTTTTGATTCGTTGACCTTCACCACCGGCTTTATATTTAACCAATTCAACACTTAAGCGTCCGTTTGAAGAAGGGATGGACTTTTCCATTTCAGTTTTAATCCAGTTCCAGGCTGCTCCAATACCTTGCCTGGTGTCGTTTTGAACGCTTAAATTATTTCTTGAATTAAAACTTACCAGTTTACGTACAGTCGCTTCTATATTCTTACTTGAAATTTCGTCGACCATTTGTTTAATAGCCGGATCGCGAACGACGGTTGTTTGAGGATAGGCTATAAAAACCAAAATGAAGCTAAATACGAATGATAAGGCTGATTTTTTCATGAGTTAGGCTTTAGGTAAATATTTAATAAGTATAAAATTCAATATTTTGAATGTAAAGTTATGAAAAGTGTAATCATATTTTTACCAATTCACGTTTATTCTGTCATGGCTATCGCCCTGATCGGAGAACCGTCAATTCGGTCAAGTTTTAAAGGAAAACATTGGAAAGTGAAAAATTCGGTTCCTAATTGATCTAAATTGTTCAGGTTCTCAATAATTAATATTTCCTTATTCAAAAGGGTAAGATGAACAGGGACAGTTTCACTTTTAATATGGTCGATCGAAATAATATCAAGCCCAATCCCTTTTAAGTTGAAGTTTGACAACCAGATAGCAGATTCTAAAGATAGAACCGGAAAATGATCAAAATAGTCTGTTGTATTCCATTTTTTATACCAACCCGAATTAAAGATAATAAACTCAGATTGCTGAATATCAGCTTCATATTTCAATAAATATGATAATGGAATTTCTTGATTTGCGAATTCATGACAAGGAATTTGAATGGCTTTTCCATGAAATTTTGAAATTGGAAAATCGGTAAGGGTTTTTGCCTGATCAATCATGTGTGAAGGAGCATCGATATGGGTCCCATTATGTGAATGCATTTCAATTGAAGTGATGGCAAAGCCATGATCTTTAACATTTCTCAAACTCTTTAATTCAGGCATTTTCATTCCCTCAAATACTAAATCTCCTGATTTTATGCTATGTGATAAATCAATAATTGACATACTCGTTTTTTTGTTAAAAGTTAAAATATATGATGCGAATTTATTGAAATTTAAGAGATATAAATAGCACTGAAGTTAATATCTTTATATTTGCATACTTAATTAAATTTGTATGAGTGTGAAAGTATTATTTGTTTGTTTAGGAAATATTTGCCGATCGCCCGGTGCTGAAGCTGTTTTCAGAGAGAAAATAAAAAGACATCATCTGGATGGGAATGTTGAAGTGGATAGTGCAGGTACTTCAGGATTTCACGAAGGTGAGGCAGCCGACAGCCGTATGATTTTACACGCTAAAAGACGAGGATATGATATAATAAGCATAGCCAGAGAAATCGTGCCCGGTGATTTAGATGCCTTCGATATAATTGTAGCCATGGATGCGAATAATTATCAGCATTTGATGGGGATGACCAAGAATCCGACTCAAAAAAACAAGGTAGTAATGATGACCGATTATAGTGAAATATACGAAGGAGATGTTCCAGATCCATACTATGGTGGAAGTCTTGGATTTGATAAGGTATTGGATATCCTCGAAGAAAGCTCAGAGGGGTTGATTGACGAGATCAAGGACCTCTATTCCACAAAGTTTAAATAAGAAAACCGTTTGAAGATAACATTAATACTTAAGGCATTTTATAAACAAATGCATTTACATTCATCCCCGCACCCACAGAAGTAAATACAATATATTCGCCTGATTTCATCGAATGGTTTTCCATTTGGCCCCGCATAATCATATCATAAAGTATCGGTACGGTTGCTACTGAGTTGTTTCCAAATTTGGCAATGGTCATAGGCATTACATTCTTTGGTACATCCTGTACTTTAATATTGTATAATTTGAAAAGTCGATTCAGAATGGCATCATCCATTTTGGCATTAGCCTGATGAATTAAAACCTTGCTGATTTTTGAGATCGGAAGTTCAATTTTATCAAGTGTATCTTTTACCAGTTGCGGAACATAAGACAGTGCGTAATTGTATAGCTTACGACCATTCATTTTAATATAAATTCGCTCGTCTCCTTTAGTTTTATGATAGGTATGACCCATGTTAAGTAAGTCGGCATGCTCAAATGTGTCAGAACGGGTTTTGTGAGTAAGAATTCCCACAGGTGTTTCACTTTGTTTGGCTTCGAGGATAACTGCACCTGCACCATCCGAATAAATCATACTATCAATGTCATGGGGATCAGAAATTCGGGATAAAGTTTCACTTCCAACTACCAAAACCCTCTTTGCATCCCCCGATTTGATGAAATAATCAGCCTGAATTATCCCCTGAATCCATCCCGGGCAACCGAAAGGTAAATCATAGGCAACGCAATATGGGTTTTCGATTTTCAACCTGGCTTTAACCCTCGCGGCCAAACTTGGAACAATATCCACTTTATGAATGGTGCTTTTTACATCTCCAAAATTATGTGCAACGATGATATAATCAAGCGTTTCTTTGTCGATTTGGGCATTTTCGAGCGCGAGTTCTGCAGCAAAAAACCCAAGATCGGAAGCTACATGATCTTTGTTTGCGTACCTTCGTTCTTCAATTTCTGTAATTTCTTTAAATTTGGTAATTATCTCTTCATTTGACTTTGGAATTTTAATCCCTTCCGCGTCGTAAAACTCATTATTAATAAAATCGCTGTTTTTAACGATATTTTTTGGAATAAAACTTCCACTGCCTATAATCGTTGAGTATGTGTTAAGATTCATGATTTTGATTTAAAATTTGCAATATTATGAAAGATAAATGAGAATGGTGAAAATATTATGGTATTTAACATTAGTACCTTTATTTGAAAATTTATGAAATCGCCTGTTCAACGGCTTTGCGGGCGTGAATAGTCGTAGTGTCATATATTGGGATAGAAACATCTTTTTGTTTGATAAGTAATGGTATTTCGGTACAACCCAGTATTACTCCTTCTGCTCCATTTTGTGCCAGTCTTTCAATGATATCCTGAAATGCTTTTTTTGAAGCACCCTTTATTTGCCCCATGCACAGTTCTTTATAAATTATGTGATGAATAATATTCATTTCTTCATTATTAGGGATCACAACCTCTAACTGATGACGATCGGCCAACCTTTTTTTGTAGAAGTCCTGTTCCATTGTAAATCTGGTGCCTAATAATGCAACTTTTTTTAATTTTTGATCTTTGATTACTTCTGCGGTAGCATCTGCAATATGGATCAACGGTAAATTAATATTTTGTTCTACGGCATCAGCCATTTTGTGCATTGTGTTGGTACATATAACAATAAGATCGGCCCCACCCATTTCAAGCCGTTTAGCGGCATCGATCATCATCCCGGTTAGCTTGTCCCATTCATCCTTATGCTGAAGTTGCTGAATAGGCTCAAAATCTACTGAATACATTAAGCTCTGAGCCGAATGCATGCCACCTAGTTTTTCCTTCACAAATTGATTGATGAGGCGATAATATTCTAATGACGACTCCCAACTCATGCCTCCAATTAGGCCAATCGTTTGCATAATAAAATTCTGGTTAATTAATAATCGGACAAAATTAAGGATAATAAATAACATAGACGCCTTATTTGGATTTTTACATCCTGCCGGTTATTAGCCAGAATTAAAAATTAGCTGTACATTTTATTTGCTTTTTTGCATGATGTGAGGCTAAACTTCATTAGAACAAATGCTTATGATTGACAGAGTTAAAAGAAGGGTTAATCTTTCAATTTAATGAATGAAATAATTAACAGTAAAGAAATTTTCTGTAAAAACTTAAAAATTGCAATAACATGCCTTTTCTTAACTATAATCTGTTAAATATTCATCCAGTTTTGTTAAGGATTCTCCGAAAGTTTTTCTGCCTAAGCTAATTCTTACCTTTTTATGAGGATAATCATATACTGAAGACGGTAAAAGCATCAACCCTTTTTTGTCAACCAGATCCTTACAAAACTTATCAATGTCTTGTTGGATTATCAATTCAGGAAATGTTATTGGCCCGGCTTTGGGTTTGTTCCACTTAAAAATGGCTGAATATTTATCGATAAACGCTTCCAGAATTACAAGATTGTTCTTGATGATTGTCAAATTCCGGTTCAATATATGCTCTTTATTTCGCAATGCAATGAGGGCAAGAATTTCGGATGGAGCCGGAGGACAAATGGTGGTATAATCTTTAAATTCAATCATTTTCCTGATCCAGGATTTATTTTGGGTGCCTAACCAACCAAGTCTTAAACCCGGTAATGCAAATGACTTCGACATTCCACCTAATGAAATTCCTTTCTCATAAATATCACCGACTGCTTTTAATCGGTCAGATGAATCATATTCTAACAGACGGTACATCTCGTCTGAAAATATAATGATATCCTTTTTTCTTGCAAATTCAATAATTTGCTGAAGTTGTTCTCCCGAAATTGTTTCGCCTGTGGGATTATGAGGGAAATTAATGATAATTAATTTAGTTTTGTCAGTTGCTAAAGAAAATAAATCATCAACTTCAAAGCTGCCTTTTGTATTTGGCTCCCAATTTGAAATGCTTGCCCCTATACTTTTTGCAATCTCATATAAGGATTGATAAGCAGGAAAAATTGAAATAACATGATCACCTTTATTGATAAGCACATTCAACGCAATAAAGATGCCTTCTTCAGGTGCCAGTATAATCAGTTCGTCCAGACTGATTTTCGAATATAGTTTAGCAATTTCCTGACGCAATAAAGGCAGTCCCTGCGAATGGGTGTATGATAGGATCAGGTCGTTCCAGAGTTTTTTTGATTCTTCATCGGCCATCGCTAAAAGTTCACTTTGACCTAATGGTTCACAATCGGAACAACTCAATAAATAAGGAGCTGAAAATTCATATTTGGCAAAGTAACGTTCGAGTTTGAAGGGTTGTATTTTCATGTAGATATCAGTTATCTTATTGATACGAAAGATACATAATCTTATTTTTATGGTGGGAGTGGATTTTGAAAAAATAATGTAAATATAACTTGACATAATGTATATAAAACTATACATTTGCGGTGATATTAAAAACCCTATTTTAACCTAAATTAATAAATATGAGAAAATTTAACGCTTTAGCCGACCCGCAATATAAAATGGTCGGCTTGACTTTCGCCTTTATTGGAGTGCTTTTATTAATCGTCCAAAAACTATTGAACCTGACGTATGATCCGGGATGGGAAGAACGTACGCTTTTACTTATTCATTATGTAATTATTTTAAGTTTGATTATGCTGAATTTCAGCAAAGAGATAGATGATGATGAGCGTATTCAAAGGATCAGATATTCGTTATTGAAATTAATTTATGCCTGGACTATTCTTGGAATTTCATTTTATCTTGTTTGTACTGGTTTGAATTCGGTGGATCTGAATATGTATTTGATCATTTATATTATTGAAGGCATGCTTGTTTTGTATCAAATATTATTCAGAATATATTTAGCACTCAATCCAAAATGGATTTTTGAAGAACATCGATCTGCCAGATCGTTTCTGATCATGGGAATTACCATTCTGTTTTTGATCGGGTTAGTTATTTTCGATATGATCACATTCACAGTTTAAACAAGCAAGAAATGCAAAATACCCTCAAAATTGAACGAGCAAAAAAGAACATTACCCAAGCCGATTTGGCAAAGGCATTAGAGGTTTCAAGGCTTACCATCCATTCGATCGAAAGTGGAAAGTTTAACCCGTCGGTTCAACTGGCACTCAAGATGGCTGCTTTTTTTGAGGTGAAAGTGGAAGATTTGTTTCAACTGGATTAAAGGTTAACCCTGATTGATTTAAATCCTGTGATTTTAAAAAGCGTTAATCATAAATACTAAATTAAATGAAAAACAGTGAAAGAATTGTTTATGGAATTACAATAACGGTTGCGATCTATTTATCGGCAGTAATTATTGGTAGTTTAATACATTTTAACAATGCGTTTATCGCTTCATCCTTCGCGACTCATACGATAATGCTGTTGCTTTCCATACTTGGAATTATCGCGATGAAGAGGAGTTTAACTTATCAATTATCACTGCCAAAGTTAAAGTTGGTTTTTAAACCAATTATTTATGCGATAGTTATAACCATAGTTGTTAATATATTAATGACAATTATCACCAAAGTGGCTGGAGGAAAGATCGAACCGCATCCATTGCTTGCACAATTAACCCCATTGCAGGTTTTTATTTTCGTGTTTATTTATGCCAGTATCGCTGAGGAATTATTATTTCGTGGCTTTTTATTGAATATGTTAGAACCTTTGCGCGAAAACGGCATACCTTTTTTAAAAATCAGGTTAAGTTTACCTGTCATCATAAGTGCATTAATGTTTGGATTGGAGCATTTATGTTTAATAACAACAGATGCAGATTTCTTTTTTATATTGCGAATAGTAATTTTTACGATGAGTCTGGGTTTAATTGCCGGCTATTACCAGGAGAAGTACAACAATAATGCTTATGCGATCATTGTTCACATGTCGGGAAACTTACTTGCTTTGTTAGGTGCCCTGATAAGTCAAAATGTTTAACAGAGACAATTCCAATCGGGGTTAAAGATTTGTTATACTGGATTAAAGGAATTCATTCAATGAGTTGGCCATCTACCCTACGATGGTTTCAAACCCTCGTAGGATTTTGTTTTACATTTCGGCTATCGCTTAATATCAAAGTTCAGTGTACCAAGGTCTAAAATGATTGAACCCCGAGCGTAGTCGAGGGGTTAACATAAGTGTAAAACTGTTGATTGTATCTTTGAGTTCTTACTTTTTTATCCTTAGATAAATATGTTTGATGCGCGATTTTTCAACCTCTCTTTCGTCAACTTCAAAATGCTCGCCCAAAGATTTTATCAATGGGGTCAATTTTGAAAATCCATAATTTCGTGGATCAAAATCAGGTCTCTTTTTATTAATCAATGCACCAACTGCCGCCAAAGAAGCCCATCCATCATCATCGGCTAAATCTTCAATGGTCGATTTTAATAGTTGAGTAAATTTTTTGTCTATCGGTTCAAATGCCGGTTTTTTATCTTTTGCAGTTGAACTTGTAGTTTTTATATCTTTTTTTGAAATCTCAATGGCTCCGATTATTTCGATGTAAATGAACTTATCGCAAGCAACAATAAAGGGGCGTGGGGTTTTCTTTTCTCCTATACCAATCACAAACATACTCGATTCCCTGAGTCGTGTAGCCAGTCGCGTAAAATCGCTATCGCTCGAAACCAAACAAAATCCA
Source organism: Bacteroidota bacterium (assembly GCA_018816945.1). Taxonomy (NCBI): domain Bacteria; kingdom Pseudomonadati; phylum Bacteroidota; species Bacteroidota bacterium. The sequence continues at coordinate 24,332 of JAHIVC010000069.1, forward strand.
TCCACTTTTTCATTGTGCAGAATATCCATTGCATCAATGATCATCGCTGAATCTGTTGCATTTTTTCCGCTGGTATAACTGTATTGCTGAATGGGAGTGATGGCATGTTCGAGTAGTGCGGGCTTCCAGCCCGATACAGTCGGCTTTGTCCAATCGCCGTATATTCTTTTAATAGTGGGTGTTCCAAGTTTTGTAATTTCATCGAGCATTCCCTTAATATTTGAATAAGGAATATTGTCTGCATCGATCAAAACTGCTAATTTAATATCAGATCTTTCTCTCATGGGTTTTTAATAATGAACGTAAGGTAATGAAAAAGAATGCTTAATCAAAGTTAATTAATGTTAGTTCTATATAAGAAAACATTAAAGTACAGACTTCCGATTTCATAAGCGTTTTAATAAATTAAGATATAAGACGTTAGACCTTAGATATTAGACAAAGATTTTAATACCCATAATTCTACAAATTCAGATTCACGCCAGTTTTGATTCCGTTTGGTTTTTTTAGAGGCCTGACCAACCTTTTTTTGTAACAATAATTCCTTCTGAAAACGTCCTCCATTTGCTAATTCGATTTGAATGGGATGCGTTTTACTCGATTTGGTAATCTGGGCCAGATTGGAAAATAAAATGACGAGCCGTCCGTCAGCATTAAGATGTTTTGTTGCTTCGGCAAAAAAGCGTGGATATAGGTCTTCATCGTAATAGATGGCTTTATCTAATCCTTCTATGTTGTGAGATGCCGGAATCCAGGGTGGGTTGAATACGATTAATTCGGTTTTTAAATCGCAATTAGCAAACAGATCGCCATGAAATAAATCAATTTTTGAAAAAAGGTTGTTTTTCTTTAAGTCTTCGTTTACACTGATAATGGCATTAGGATTAGAATCAGTTCCGCATATTTTTTCAAAACCATGTTTAAGCATCTGAAAAGAAAGAACCCCACAGCCAATCCCGATATCAATGGCAGATTTTTTTTCTCCATTATATTGCTTTAACCATTTATCAAAAAGCTTCAAATGCTCGAATCGGGTAGGGAAGTAGGTTCCATAATAAGGATGGAGTTTTCGGTCGAGCCCAGGCATAGCAATACCATTTTCAAACCATTGCCAGGCACTGTTCAAACCCTGAACCTGAGGAAAAGGCAATAAAAATTCGTCTAATTCGGGGTATAATATTTTAAACCAGCCAATTTCAGGGGCCTTCCTTACAATTAGTCGATGATTCCGAATCAATAATAATATTCGATTTGATAATTCCTGATAAAGTGTTCGGGACTTATGTTGAGAAATGAAAGTTTGATCAGGCTGATTTTCTTCAATAAATATTTTTAAAGTCTGCAAAATGTTAAGCCCGGTACTATAGAAATCGATGATCAAAACATTAAACCCTGCTAATAGTGCATCAATTGCTTCTTGCGGATCCATGCGGTTTTTGTATGGAATAATTTCAATAGCTGTGAGGATAGGTTGCGGACGATTTGCTCTGATTTTATCGATTGCTGTTGTCAAGTTGTTTTTATTTAGCTCCACTTAGTTCGACCCGAAATTACAAAATATATAGTTGCCAGCTACAATGATGGATGATGAATGATGAATGTAAAATGATGAATGTAAAATGTAAAATGTTGAATGTAAAATGTAAAATGTAAAATGTAAAATGATCAAACCTAAATTACTATTCGTTGCATTCAACAGTTTATCTATTGTACTGTTCCAAGAATATGTAATTTTGACTTTTATATATCGAACGAAAAAGATGAAACCTGGCCTACGTATAATTGTTAACATTGCTTCATATGAATAATTTTGATGTCATTGTTGTAGGAGCGGGGCCTGCCGGATTAATAGCAGCAGGAAGAGCAGCCGAATTGGGAGGAAGAGTTCTGCTATTGGAGAAAATGCCTAAAGAAGGCAGGAAATTGTTGATTACAGGAAGTGGCCGATGCAATATCACCAATAATGCTCCGATCGGAGATTTCATTGCTCATGTTTATCCTGATGGCCGTTTTTTAAGGAATGCTTTTTCCGGGTTTTTTTCAAAAGAGATCATTGGATTATTAAAGAAGTATGGTGTCGATTCGGTTTTAATTCCCGGAGGAAGATACTTCCCTGTCAGCAATAAATCATCGGATGTATTAAATGCATTGTTAAGATGGGTTCGAGAAATGAAGGTTGAAATCCAGTGTGGACATAGAGTGGAACAAATTATTACTGAAGGCAATGTGATTAAAGGTGTTCAAGCTAACGGACGAAAATATCCGGCTCAGAATGTTATTCTTGCAACAGGGGGTAAATCATACCCTGCAACCGGATCGACCGGGGATGGTTATGAGTTAGCAAGAGCAGTTGGACACACCATTGAAAATGTCAGGCCTGCACTTGTACCTCTGATCACAGAAGGTAAACTTGCTCAAAATTTACAAGGGCTTAATTTAAAGGATGTGAAGGCTGTACTTTGGGTAAATGATAAGAAAGAAGGTGAAGCTTCGGGTGAAATGATTTTTACGCACTTCGGTCTTTCTGGCCCTATTATTTTGACCCTAAGCAGAATAGCGGTTACAGCGTTGGAGGAAAATCAGAAAGTTGAGATTACCATTGACTTGGAGCCTATGCTTGATGAGAGAGAACTCGATAATCAATTGCTTACAGACATCAATGAACATGGGAAAAAGAAGATCAGCAATCTTTTCCATTACTGGTTATCAGCTTCCATGGTGCCTGTTTTCCTTGATCTTTTAGGATTTGATCCCGAAAAAGAATGCCATCAAATTTCTTCAAAAGAAAGGAAACAAATCCGGCATTTAATTAAAAACCTGCGTTTTAAAATTACGGGCCATCGATCCTACAAAGAAGCAATTATTACCGCAGGCGGTGTTTCCACGAACGAAATATCTTCCAAAACCATGGAATCAAAGCTGGTTAAAGGTCTTTATTTTGCAGGTGAATTGATCGATCTGGATGCAGAAACCGGTGGCTATAATTTACAAATAGCTTATTCGACGGGCTGGCTGGCCGGTGATTCGTGTATGAAAAAAGAATGATTATCTCTTACCTTGCCTTATAAATTACCTAAAATCTTTAATAATATACCATATCAACTAAATTATGCTATGAATGTATAATTATTCTTTCTTCAGTAATAAATATGTATTAATGAAATTTACGGAAGGTTCCGAAATCAGCTTTACCAATTTTTTTCTCCCTAATTTGTCGTCAATTGTTTGAGCCATTTTGGCACCAACCCTATACCAAAGTCTTTTTTCATCAGATAAGACAGATAGCTTGTCCCAGTCTTCATCAGTAAGTATTTTGCTTGGATTATTTTTGAAATGAAAATAGATTTCAAAAAACGCAGATTCATATGATTGCATTAGCCCTGCATCTTGAATCGCAATATAATCTTTGTCAATTTCCATCGCTCTTTCTTTTTTTCTAAGCGAATACGGAACATAAGTACCCATCCCTTCCAAGTGTGTGAAATATGCGATCAAATCTGTCATTTCTTTGTATTTATTGATATCAAGAGATGGCATGGCGTTATTTTTAATCGTCACGAAACCAGCATGATGTAATTCATGAATGGAATAATACTTGATTTCATTTTGATGTTCTACATAATGTGGATGTGCCAAATTCAAACTGGCATTGTTCCCAAAAACAACCCCTAAATCGTAACCAAATGTAAAAAACAGATTGCTCGAATATTTAAAATCTTCAGGAAGGTATTTCAAACAAGTTTTCTGTGGTAAATCGATTTCAGCAATCTTTGTCTTCGCATAATGTAGATTGCTTTTAAAGGCATCCAATACTTTCCTTTTATCATCAATGGGGGTTAATAATGAGATTACTAAATCGAGGCCGCTATTATGAGAGATGTTATTCTTATAGGCTATTGCATGATTTAAAAGATGTTCCGTGGCTGGAAGATTAGCAATTTTATTTAAATAACTAGAATCCCCAGATTCCAAATACCTTATTGCCAATTCAGCAAAAGAAAAATCATAAATCACCTTCCCCTTTTGAATAACAAAATCCATTTCAATATTTTGGGAATTTGAAAAAATTGATGCAAGTAAAAAAATTGAAATAAAAAAATACGATTTCATGATTATATTTACTGATCAGACAAAAAATAATAACTCTGATTTTTCACAGATTTATGTTTTAATTAGTATCAAATACTTATCATTGCAATAAAGTTGTAACATCAAATACGTATTTTTATGACCAGCTTCTTTACATTTAAACCCTGAACTATTTTGATCCCTGGCATATGTAAATCATCAGGGAAAAAGATGGCAAACATACCTCTTTCCAACTTGAAAAATGTCGGGTCACCTTCATAAAAAGCAATATCACGCTCCTCACTTTTTGAAATTTGAATGTGATTGTTCAAGGTTGATATACCAATGAATTCGGCCCCTGAAATAATGAACTGTACATCGATAAATTTAAAATGCCCTTCGAGTTTGCAACCTTCCCGATTTTTCGTATCATATTCCTGAATGAGGGCAAATAGGTCGTCTTTTTCAATTTCATATCTGCCTGATTCCAGACCTAATAAATCAGTATCGTTGATGTAATCTAATGCCTTAGAAATAAGCGGACTAAGTCCAGTATATAATTTGTAATTTCCAATTTTGTCTATGATCATGAATTACTGGATGAGGTTAAATTCTCTGGTATCGATCAGTATAGTTTCTTTCGTATCTCGGTTCCAGATATAGTATTCAATTTTCCATTTTCCGAAAGTGTTCCCACCTACATTGATGAATAGGGTATTAAACCCAGGTGAATAAAAGCCATAGAGCCCGAACTCATTTTTACTGCCATTGGGATAAGTGACAACATATTTGCACGACCAGATGGGCGTACCGTAACTATTTAAGTAAGTGCTGGTCGGAGGTCCTTCAATCCATGTTCCAAAAACCTTTTCCCTGCCGGCCAGATAGCCCGATTCGTACAGTTCTTTTTGGGACCAGGTATCGCCTCTTTTTATGATCTTAAGTACTTTATCATATTCTGTCTGATCGTAGATTCCAATTCCAATATCTTTTACCTGCCATCCTGAAACAGATTGTTTTGTTGGCTTACCATAGGTTGTCTGAAATTCAGACGTACCTACCAGCCTTGTTTCTTGTGTGTCACGGTTCCAAATAAACCATTCGATCTTCCAATTTCCGGTAGTGTACCCACCTGTTTTGATGCCAAAATAAGTAAATCCGGGAGTGTAAAATCCGGATGGGCCGGCTTCAAAAGTTTTACCATCGGGATAAGTGATTTTGTATTTATATAACCAAACTGTAACACCATAACTGTTTTTATAAGCATCGGTATGAGGGCCTTGGATCCATGCCGCAAATAACTGATTGCCTTTATACTTTCCTGCCTGAGCACCATTTTCATATAATTCTTTGGCATCCCAAACCGAACCTCTCTCCATAATTTTCAGTTCTTTATCGTAATTCTCATCCTCCACAATTATACCTACACCAATATCTTTAAGCGACCAGTTTTGACTGTATGCAAAACCACCCATTAAGAGTGACATTAAAACAAGAATCAACCTTTTCATAAGAACCTCCTTTTTTATAATACTTATTTTGAAAATTAAATTTTGTAAAACGCATTTGATTTTTAACAAGATATACCTTAGCTTATGTAAATTTAAAAGCTTTCTGAATATCTTTTATATGTTGAACACAAAATAGTTATGAACTATTTCTTTGATTTAATAAGAAGGAAAGTTGTTTAAAAATATCTTATCCTAGTGCCACATCCAAAAACATCATGGCGGTAAATCCCAGCATAGCACCTACTGTGGATAAATCGGTTTCATGTCCGGTTTGAGATTCGGGGATCAGTTCTTCAACAACAACAAATATCATTGCTCCAGCGGCAAATGAAAGAGCATAGGGGAGAATGGGGGTCATGGTCAAAACCAAATAGGCACCCGTAACCCCTGCAATTGGTTCAACCATGCCTGAAAGTTGCCCGTAATTAAACGATTTTAACCTTGAAAAGCCCTCTCTTCTGAGAGGAATTGAAACCGCTGCCCCCTCAGGAAAGTTCTGTAATCCAATGCCAATGGTTAGGGCTATTGCACCGGCTAACATTCCTGTATCGGGATTATTTGCCAATGCTCCAAAAGCGACCCCTACCGCCAATCCTTCAGGAATATTATGCAGGGTAATTGATAAAACAAGTAATACACTTCGTTGCCATGAAGTTTTTATTCCTTCAGCTTTATCAATTGATAACCCTAAATGTAAGTGAGGTAGAATCTTATCAACCAAAAATAAAAAAGCACCTCCCGCTAGAAATCCAATAACGGCCGGTATCCATCCAATACCACCATTTGCTTCTTCCATTTCGATGGCAGGTTTTAGTAGAGACCAAAAACTGGCAGCGATCATTACACCGGCTGCAAAACCAAGCATGGAGTTTAGTACTTTTTTGTTGATTGTTTTAAAGAAAAAAACCATGGATGATCCCATTGCAGTGAGGCCCCATGTAAATAGTGTAGCAAAAAGTGCAAGTAAAACGGGATTATATTCTAGTAAAAAATCTAAATTCATTTTTTGTTCTATTTAGTATGATTTAGTAAAAATGATCTGTTTATTAGAGTCAAAGTTAGAAAAATCCTGATATGGTTCTATGGAATTATTTGTACGGAATAAGAAATTATTTGCAATATTGATTGATAAAATCTAAACGAGAACAAAGTGTAGGAATCTAAAATTATTTCCACCTCGTATCTTTCCACTTTTTTTGATCTTCTTTGTCAAGGAAAGTCCAGGCAATGAGTCGGCTGGTTTTATTTCCCTGCCCCATGGGAATGGTTTTTACTTCAAGCGCTCCAACTTCTACCAGGATTTTATAAGCACTTTTAAGGGTCGATTGTTTAGAAATTAAAGATGAAAATAGAAAGCAATTCAGAGCAAATTTTTTACTCTGACGGATCATGTTTCTTACAAAACGTTCTTCGCCCCCTTTGTACCATAATTCGTTACTTTGACCGCCAAAGTTTAGAATGGGTTCGATAATCTTTTTATCGTTTAAATTATTTAGCTTTCGAATTGTTCCTGCCTGTGCTTCAGCTTTCGAAGCATGGAATGGTGGGTTGCAAATGGATATGTCAATTGGTTCATCTTTTGCGATTATCCCATAAAAAAAATCGTTAGGATCATTTTGTAACCTGCATTCAATTTTCCCTTTTAAGGTTTTATTTTGAGCTATTATTTTATTGGCAGATTCAATAGATATGGGGTCGATATCTGAACCAATAAACGACCAGCCATATTCCATATTCCCTATAATTGGATAAACACAGTTAGCACCAACGCCAATGTCCAAACATTTAATATTTGGTCCGATTGGCATTTTCCCATAATTATATGAAGCCAATAAATCGGAGATATGATGAATATAATCAGCTCTGCCGGTAATTGGCGGACATAAATAATTTTCCGGGATATCCCAATATTCAATGTTGTAAAAGTGTTTTAGTAAGGCTTTATTTAGCATTTTTACTGCTTCAGGATCAGAAAAAACGATGGATTCATCCCCATAAATATTTAAATTCACAAAAGGCTCTAATTCAGGACAACTTGTTTTGAGTTGCTTAAAATCATAACGCGAACGATGTTTGTTGCGCGGATGTAATTTGAATTTTACTTTTGGATGTTTTTTCTTTTTAGGTAGCATTGAAATTCTTGACTGTTACTTATTGCAATTCGGTGCCTGGTATTCGCTATTTTTTTTTCTTTTTTAAATTGGCAATTTTATCGCCTCTGGTCAATGGTCGCTTATGTTTTTTCATCTTCCTTAAATAAGAACCTCCTTGATTTACCTTAAGGTTTTTCTCTAATTTCTCATGAAAAGCAGGTCCTGCATAAGATTGCTTTATTTTTTGTTTAAAGGGCTCAATAATTACAGGGCGTTCTTCCGGAGCCAACTCTTTTGATATTTCAACTTCAGCAGGAAATTCAAGAGTAGGGATTTTGAACAACATCAATGATTCTATGGCTTCTTTCAGCACCAATTCTTTTTCGGTATAAAACAAAATGGATTTACCTTCGCATTCGGCCCTTCCACTTCTGCCAATCCGATGGATGTAATTTTCGGGATAATTAGGGGTGTCGAAATTGATAACATGGGTTATTTTATCCAAATCCAAACCGCGGGCCATTACATCAGTTGCAATCAGAATCCTGTATTTTCCTTCATCAAAATGACGAATTGATCGCATTCGGTAATTCTGTGCCTTATTCGAATGGATGATACAACTTTCCTTTCCAAATTCAGTGTCTAAGGTTTCGAATAAACGGTCAGCGATTCTTTTATTGGATACAAAAACAAGTACTTTTGCGTATTCCGTTTTATCCTTCAAAAGATACTTTAACAAATTGACTTTGGTATAAAAATTCTCCACAGGGTAACATTGTTGTTCAATATTATCTAAAGGGGTTCCGCTTAAGGCAATGGAAATTTTAACCGGAGTAGTAAAATAATCGTCAATCAATGCATCAACTTCATCGGTCATGGTAGCCGAAAACATGATGTTTTGACGTCGTTCAGGCAGCAGTTCAAAAATGTTTGTTAATTGATACCTAAAACCTAAATCCAACATTACATCCACCTCATCGATCACCAATTTTTTTATCGCTTTCAATTGAAGTGCCCTGCTCAAAGCCAGATCGTATAAACGGCCCGGGGTTGCTACCAGGATGTCCGTACCCTTCGCGACGGCTATTTTTTGAGTGTTGATATTTGTTCCGCCATAAACTCCTAAGGCCCTGATATTCATGTATTTTGTCAGGATTTGTATTTGTTCTACTACCTGCAAAACCAATTCGCGAGTCGGAACCAAAACTAAAATTCTCGGATTTACCTGATCGGAAAATTTTAAATCCTGCAAAAGAGGCAGCATGTATGCAAATGATTTTCCTGTGCCGGTTTGTGCAATACCAACGATATCTTTGCCCGAACGAATTACAGGATAAGCTTCTATTTGAATGGGTGTTGCTTTCTCAAAGCCCAAGTCGGCTATTGCATTATTCAATTGCTTTGAAAGATTTAAATTCCCGAACGAATTCATAAAAATATTTTTTTACAAAGGTAGGGTATATATTCAAGAAGCCAATCCCAGCTTACCAAATACTGTAATTTAACATGTTGCGTTTCTTCTATTCATAGAAATGAAGACTTTAGACATCGGATTTTAGATAAAAATGATGTTAAGATAAAAGTTAACAATCTGTTGCTTTAATGGTCAAACATATTGTGTGATGAAATTACTTCAATTTCCCTTGTTTTATTGCATGATACAAAATGGATTCTCAACAAAGTGACCAAACAAATTAAAATAAATCGTTTTTAAATTCTTTGGATTAAAAATCGATGTAAGAGGAACCTTTCCACACAAATTGCTTGCAACACTTAACGTTTTGATAATTTAAATAGGATTCTTCGTTTAATGGAACAATCGAACCCTGAAAATTGTATACCGGAGGAAAAGAAGAGCTTAGGAGGTTGTGGTTCTCAAAAAAATAATTACCCTCATATTTATACCTAATCCATGCCGATATTTCTAAACTTGAATATTGATCAGTAAGCGATGCAATTTTATCGGCAGCAATTCTTTCTTTCAGCCAAACCGGGATTTCACTTTCCGGAACAAAATTTTCATTTTGGATATCTTTCTTTTTCTCGCACGAGATAAGTATTAAAGACAGAACTAATAAAATCAACGGTTTTTTCATCTGAGAATTACTTTTATTTAATAAATGCTTAGAAATTTAACTGGATAGTATTTAAAACCAATTAATGATAAACAGATGCGAAAAGTAATTGAAAGGTTGCGCCAAAAATATATTTAATATCAATCCTGCTTTTAGTAATCAAAAAAAACATGGAATTTTTTAAAAGGTCAATTTGTGAAATAAAGTACAATAAATAGACCCATAATGCTTTCAGCAGGATCAAAATATATTATTTGTTTTGATCCTGCTGTAGAGGTTATATTTGAGAAAATAAGAAGTAAACTAAATAATTTTATTGTCCACCTTTAGCTTTCTTTTCCTTTTTTTCAAGCCGCTTTTCTTTTAAGGTTTTAGTTGGGGCTTTTTTAACCTCTTTTTTTGCATTTTGTTCTTTTCCCATGGCACTATTTTTTTAAAATTATAATTATGTTAGTTTAATACCGTTTGGCTCAATGCTTATTTTTCGTTGTTTGTATAATGAACCAAGCGATTTTTTAAATGCTTTTTTGCTGATCCCAAAAGTTGAATAAACCTCTTCAGGAGAACTTTTATCGGTAACTGCCATGAATCCTTCATTTTCCGACAGCCTTTGTAATATTAGTTCAGTATTTACATCATTAAAGTTTTCAAAGCCAATAGGCTGAAGGGAAATGTCAATTTTATTATCTTCACGGATATTTTTTACATACCCTAATAGCTTATCACCTAAGTTTAGTGGCTTGAAAATCTCGTTTTCATAAATCAAGCCTTTGTGTTGGTTATTTACAATTACTGTAAATCCCAAATCTGTTTCTTTTAATACCAATAAATCAACCTTTTCACCAGCTGTTAAATTGATATCTTCATTTTGTAGTATTTTTTCAATCTGATTGCTGGCATAAAGTCTGTCGGTGTTCCGGTCAATGTCTAAATAAACAATATACCATCTTCCTTCTTTCATCCGTTGACGTTGTTCTTTGAACGGAACGAAGAGATCTTTTTCCAGACCCCAATCCATAAAAGCTCCAACATCTGCAACATCTTTAACCTGAAGCATCGCAAACTCATGCAATAATATTTTCGGGATGATATTGGTCGCAATTTCTTTTTCATTATGATCGAGATAAACAAAAACCTTCAATTCGTCACCCATCTCAAATTTATTTGGGCAATATTTAGTGGGTAATAACACATCATTGCCAGATTCGTCACCTAAATACAAACCAAAAGGGGTACGGCGTAAAATTTTTAAATTATTATATTTTCCTATTTCAATCATTATTCGCTATCCTAAATGCTATTTGTATCAGGGCTTATAAAAGTACTTTTAGTTCCTGATTATAATCATATTGTAAATCTTCGTGTAAGAAAGATATTGCTTTTTTAATGGTTTCTATTTGACGTTTGTAAATATTATCAAGTGTTATATTTTTTTCAATATATGGAACTGTATTTTTAAATTCAGTACAAAAATACATTAGTAATTCCACCTCTGTTTCTTTTTTCTTCGAATATTTAACATACTTTTTAACATTGCGTAAAATTTTACGAACGCTCTTTTTAATGTAAAAATAACTTGCCGTATTTATCAGTTTAAATTCATCTTTAATTTCAGATTTCACATTTTTAATATAGGATGCTTCATCGCCTTCCTCAAACAAAAGATAAGTCAATAATTCCTTATTCTCCTTTTTGTATTTTGACAAACGCATGCATAATTCTGTCAGTTCTTTTTGAGAACGGGTACTTAATTCTAACTTAAGTTCTTTTATCGATGCGGCCTTCATAGTCAGGATTAAATATAAACATTTTTTTATAGCAGTGGTAAAAAGAGAAACACCAAATTTGATTACAATAAATTAATTTTTATTACGCTCAAAAATCAATTTCATTTTACTTTCCACTCCAATATTCCTCCCGAATTATCTTTCTGTAATTTTGCTTTAATCCTTAGTCCCTTTGTTTTTATTGGATTGAAAACAACGGTATTATACTGATCAAGATTAGTTGTATAAGCATTGTTTGTTTCGACCTTTACCCAATTATTATTTTTATCCTGATATAATAATTCCCAGCTTTCTGGCACCCTGAAATTCCCATCATAATGTTCCATGTTTAGCCAGTAAACGGAGGTTTCAGTAAGAGATTGTGGCTCATTGAATAAGTAATCAACAGTTTCTTCTGAACCTTTTTTTAGCCACCAATAGAAATACGATTTATCGGTATCGCCTGAATTTTTAGGATCGAAACCATCATTAAGCCCCGGAATATTATCAGCTGAAGTGCTGATATTGGCTGATTCTGTCAGAGATCGCGTTGGTTTTAGAATGGTGGTTGATTCATTATCTGGCATCCATACCAACATATTAGATTTGCCACGATTGTTCCAGGCATAATAAGGAATGGCTTTTAATTTAATAGGTTCTATGATTTTTGTATCACCGTTCATGCTTACTTTATTGCCATGCATTGAAAGCGTAACAACCCCATTTAGCAGACTTTCTTCAAATTGACTTTCAACTGGTTCATCGGAACTTACAAACTCATCGAACATCCATCCATCATCATTATCTTTGTCTTCAAAACAGTACACAATTGGCCCTCGCTGATAAGCCAATTTGCCAACATTGTTGGTCACTTTTTGATTGGCAACAATTTTACGTACTGGCATTGGAAAATCAATTTCAATCTGATCATCCTTATTCCAGTTGTTCTCCAAAAGTGCATAACCATTTACTATTTCCGGAATTTTTTCTTTTCCGTTAACACGAATGGTGTAATTCTCAAGGCTTTGATCTGTGAATTGGTATAAATCCGATGGAACTGCCTCATTTTGTGACCAACCCGGAATGCGGATTTTTAGCCCGAATTGGCTTGTGATGGCATTGTCAATTATAATAAGCACTTTACCATCCCAAGGATAATTAGTTTGCTGACTCATACCGATGGTGTCCTGACCTAGTGCGATGGATGCCTTACCTGTAGCAAATAAGTTTACATAGATGCTATGTTCATCAGTAGTATAAACATATCCTGGAACAGAAGCCATAAATCTGGTAACATTTCCAGGGCAGCAAGCGCATCCAAACCATGGCGCACGATCGTGGTTATGGGCAGATTCAAGTGGATTATCGTAGAAAAATTTATCACCGCTAAGTGAAACTCCTGAAATAATATTGTTGTAGAGTGAGCGTTCCAATACATCATAAAACTTCGAATCACCTTCATTTAGAAATAAGCGGTAGTTCCAATAGACATTTGAAATAGCAGCACATGTTTCACAATAGGCCGTCATGTTTGGCAATTCATAATTAGCACCAAATCCTTCTCCTTGTCCCAACGCACCAATTCCTCCTGTGATGTAGAGTTTTTTAGAAACCACATTTTCCCAAACTTTTTTTGTGGCATCCATCAAGGCCTGATCGTTCATCAGCGAAGCTACGTCTGTGACTCCTGAATACAAATATCCAAAACGAACTGCATGTCCAACCGCCTCATCCTGTTCAACGATTGGTTTATGATCCTGACTGTATTCACTAAGTTTATGACCATCGGTACCTTTTCCGGTTTCATCAATAAAGAAGCGAGCCAACTTTAGGTATTTTTCATCGTTGGTAACTCGGTAGAGTTTTACCAATGCCATTTCAATAATCGGATGCCCGGATGGTGCTTTTTTCTGTCCTTCATTCGGACCAAAAACGGTATTAACCAAATCGGCATTTTTTAGGGCAATGTTGAGCAAAGTTCTTTTTCCTGTTGCTTGATAATGTGCCACTGCTGCTTCATAAAGATGTCCGAAATTATATAATTCATGACTATTCAATCGATCCCAGCGGCCCTTACCGTACCAGCGTTGCAAACGCTGACATTGATTGGTCAGACAGGTATATAAATAGCCATCGTCTTCCTGGGCCGCACCAATCATAGTGATAAGGCTGTCGAGATAGTTATCAAGATTTTTGTCATATTGTACTGCAAGCGTATAGGAGGCTCCTTCCAGTATTTTGTAAACATCGGTATCATCAAAAGGATAGTCACCTTGATGTTCGCCTTCTATCAATCCTCCGGCCAAGGCAAAGTTATCCATGCGTCCGGTTTCCTCGCTTTTCCCGAATGCTGAAGGAATTGAAACTATTCGGTTGATTTCTATTTTTGGTGCCCAGAACTGATCGCTTAAATGAACTGAGGTAAATGGGACAGATATCAATGGTTTAGCTGTTTTTTCTTTTGCCTTATTGCATGAAAATATGAATGAAACAACAAAGACGCATAATAATATTTTTTTGATCATGAGGTAATGAATTGAATAAATAATTTATTTTTTGAAAGTACTGAAGTGATTAGTTCTCCCTCAATTCAAAAATACAAAAATAATATTAGCATTGATTGAAGCGAAAGGTGAATTAGTAGAGTTGATAGATGTATAAAAATTGTTTTAAATGATCAAGTTGAAACTGTATTAAGCAATTTGTCAGAATCATTGTATTTAACAGATATTGTAAAATATAAAATGACCAAAATAGTTGTAAATCCTGTCACCAGAAAGGTCCAACTCGCACCAAAAGTAAACCAGATTAATCCGGCCATTGAACTGGCAATCATAGTGCAGATGCTTTGGAACCCGGAAAAAGTGCCTATGGCAGTAGCTGTATCTTTTTTATCGGTGATATTACTTATCCAGGCTTTTGAAATTCCTTCGGTAGCTGCTCCATAAACACCATAAAGGAAAAATAAAGCAATGAAAGTATAAATATGAGTACTGAAACTCATCCCGAAATACACGATGGCAAACAAGGAAAGTCCGAAAATAAACATCTTTTTCAGTCCGATTTTGTCTGCTATCATCCCAATGGGAAAAGCAAACAAAGCAAATATCAGATTGTAAAAAATATAAACTCCTATTACTGCGATATCGTCAAGCCCGGCTTGCTTTGCTTTAAGTAAGAGAAAAACATCAGAACTGTTAAATAGCGTAAACACAAGAAGCCCGATGACAACTTTGCGATATTTTTTTGGACTGACTTTCCAATATTTCAAAAATGAAAAAAAAGAAATTGGTTTTTTAGGTTCGGGAATATTTTTTCTTTTAACTTTCAGAAAAGAAGAAGCAAAAATCGAAAACAAACCGGGAATAAAAGCAATATAAAAAAGAGTGATATAATCTTCCGGGTAGAAATAAAGATAAAATAATGCCAGCAATGGACCGGTAACTGCTCCAAAGGTGTCCATCGACCGATGGAAGCCAAATATTTTCCCTTTTGTTTGCGGAGTCGCTTCATCGGATAATATGGCGTCTCTGGCTCCAGTCCTGATTCCTTTTCCAAAGCGGTCAATGGTTCTCACAAAGAAAATCCATATCGGATAAACAAAAAATGCCATCATCGGTTTTGACAGTGCACTTAAAGCATAACCAATTTGAACAAACGGAACTCTTTTGCCCGAATTGTCCGAAAGTTTTCCAAAGTATCCTTTACTCAATCCTGCAGTAGCTTCTGCAACTCCTTCTAAAATTCCAATTAGGGCTATTGAAAATCCGATTGATTTTAAATAAATAGGCATAATTGGATAAAGCATTTCACTGGCAGTATCGGTGAAAAAGCTTACAATTGATAAAATCCAGACTGTTTTTGTGATGTATTTCAATGCAATGAATTTATTATCAAGTTAATGGTTAAAACACTGCAAATTCATTACAGCTAATTTAGTTTTTGTAAATTTCTACAAAAATTACAAATTACAAATTATAAATTACATCTGCCCAGACAGAACAAATTCCACACTTCGACACTTCGGCGATGCTCAGTGTGACGATTCCAATTCCCAATATTATTATAGGTTTTTGTATTGTTTGAATTTGATACTTGGTGCATTGAATATTGTATGATATTTGTAATTGTTTTTTTTGTGCTTACTAAATGAATCCTGTTTATAAATCAAACATATGGATTTTAATCCAATAGTGGTTTAGTCAATTCATTTTAAACCTTCCATAACCCTTGCCCAATCAAAGGCAGGGCCTAAATCCCATTTTCCATTCGGGCGGAAATTGATGTGACTTAAAATCCCTTTGAACGAATTTGCATCAGAAGTATTTAGAACTTCATATCGCTTATCTTCAGCTAAAAATGTTCGGGGAATATTATATCTGGCCGTTAGGTACCTTAGAAGCAGAATAATGCTGTCGTACTGTTCATTGGTGAATGAAGCAAAATAGTTTTGTCCACGGAAACCTGCTTGAATAAGAGTATAATACTCCACATCTGATAGATTACAGTAATCATCAGTATTGCTATAAACTGTGACCAAACGATCATCAATTTTTTTTAAGTAGCCAATATTGGAAATCTCAATGGCTATGGTTTTTTTACTCATATTACTGTTACCTCCAACAGTTCCGGGGCCTAAATGATAGGACCAGTATTTTGAGGACCAAAGATTGAATATTTTGCCGCTCCGTCCAATTATAAATGGAACAGAAACATGACTATTTGGACTTGTCATGGTTGAGATATCTCCTTTCAAATAACCTGCCGTAAAATGCAGAACAATCTTTTCCTTTTTGATTTCGTTTTTGTAGAAAAAAGATTCATCATTATTTTCTAAACGGCATTCGGTGTAGTTCAAGGATAAGTTTTCACCAACTATCGGAATATTGACCGGCTTTAGAATATGTTTTTTCCCTTGTGAATCTAGTCCTGAGGTTTGAAATGAATTCTCGTGATCTGCGATTGATGATGCTTTCATGGCTTGAGAGTGTGTGTTATATTTACTTATTGGTTTTTAATCAATTAATTTTTTTCTACTCGATCAATTTATCATTTTTATTCGTTTTATTGAATATTCTTTCTTGGCTTAAATCAGGATAGTCATTATTCTCAAATAAAAAGGAATGTTGTTTGCGTTGATTAATAGTAAAAAATTCAATCGTTACTTTTCTTAAAATTTATACCATTATCTTTAATTTGTCACATCTCTGAACGATTCATTTGATCAGAATGTTCATTATCCAATTGTAAAAAAACGCCCCAGTATGAAGCAGTTTTGTCAAGAAGAATTTTAGATTTAATAATAAAGTTTTAATTTCTATTGTTTAATTATTTTCGATGTAATAATTTTCCCTTCTGTCTCAAATTTTAATATGTAAAATCCAGCAGGCAATGAAGATAAATCAACTTCTTTCTCATTGTAGATGTCTTTTACGAGTTCACCTATACTCGAAAATATTCTTAATCTGAAATATTTTTCAGCATAAATATAAATTCGGTCGGATGCAGGATTAGGATAAAAGGTGAAAAGTTTATCTGAAGGTTCATCAATAGCGGTAGTTGTGGATACAACAATATATGCAGTTTTTGTAATACTATTATTACCTGCATTGTTTGTACTGGTTAATTTAACCTGATAGGTTCCCGGTGAATTATAAACTACAGAAGGATTTTGTAAACTCGAGGTAGCAGGCGATCCACCTGTAAATATCCAACTCCAACCGGTAGGATTATTGATTGATAAATCATAAAATTTAACCGTAAGGGGAGCTGAACCTGTTTTTATATCGGCAGTAAAATTTGCGACGGGTTCAAGTTTTAAATCTCTTACACCGGTTGCATAAAAAACGGGCCATTTTGCATCTATTGCAATGATACTGGCTGAGCCGCTTCCTGCTATTTTGCTCGAAGCAAGGTTTATACTTGCAACTACCTGCCTGCTGCTGGTATTCAGTGCCGCAAATGCAATTTTATCGTCATTTTTTGAAAAAGATGGAAAACCAACCGTTGCATTTGTAGTTATCGTTTCTACATTCCCGGTTAATAAATTTGCCCCCAATATGGCATATTCGTTTGAAAAACCATTTATATAATCAAATGCGATGATATAGGGTGAGTTTTTTGAAAAAGTAGGATTTCCAATACTTACATCATCGGGTAGCGAACCATAAAGTTTGGTTACTAATCCATTGCCAAAATCATCAGTTTGATTGTCCCAAACCTTGATAATTCCAATATCCCAGTATGTTATATCTGCCGATAGGGTTGATTTGATGGAGTTGTAAGCATCATAAATAACATACTCACCTGTATGATCAAACTCGATGGCATCTGCATACAGAACTCCACCGGCTTTGTCGCCGCTGTTGCTGGTGGTGGGATTATATAACTTGAACTTTGCCCAACGTTGTGTGATAAAATCATACACATAAATAGCAGTATCAATTTGGGTTGAAATAGCTGCCAATCTATTACGATCCTTCGATAAAGTTACATTGTCCCAAAATGCTTCATTCGAGACAATGTATTCATTGGGTGCATTGGGGTCAGAACTCATGGCCCTGATTTTATGGTCATTCGAAACAAATAAAATTGTACCGCCATTGTCCGAAACGCAAACTTTACCTTTCATGATTGTGGTTGTGTAAGCCATAAAATTAGTGCCAGTAGTCGAGCTTCTATATAGGGTATTTGCGTTTAATGTGTCTGTATCGTATGTTAGAAGGTATTCTTGTCCGGGGTTAACCTCATATTCCTGAGCGTAATTTATTTGGCTGTCTTCATAAATTCCAACTGCATCAAAAGCTTTACCGGCTTCCGTTGCTTCCGAGGAGTTGTTCCCATATAAATCTTTTGCCGATTGCACTACTGCAAGCCGAAAATCAATAAATTTTGATTTACTGACCAGATAATTATTCAGGGCCCGGTAAAAAACCTTCTCTGCTTTTGTTTTGCTTACTGCTGTAGCAAAAAGATAATATGCATAATTGCCAATTCCGCTGTTAATATGAACACCGGCATTATCCTCCTCACCAACGTACATTTCCGATAAATGTTTGGGTTGCCAGTAATAGTGACTCGAATTACCACCATTATGTGGATCGGCCATATTTCTTAATGCACCGGATGGATAATAGGGCGATTTTACGATATCTTCACCAATCAGCCAATCATCACGGTCGACCATTGATCCAAAAATATCAGCATAGGTTTCATTGATTGCTCCCGGCTGTCCGTAATATTCTAAATTAGCCGTATTTGAAACAACACCATGCCCCATTTCGTGAGCCGTAACATCTAATGCCCCTGCAAGAGGTTTGAAGTATGTACCTCCATTTCCATAAAATACAGCTCGCCCATTCCAAAAAGCATTTTCCATCGAGGTTCCATCATCTTCAGCAACATTTACAAGTGAGAGAATATCGCCTCCCTGATCATTGATGGAATTGCGGTTAAAAGTATTTTTAAAATATGTGTATGCTTGCTTTGCATTGTAGTG
The DNA here is from genome assembly GCA_018816945.1 of Bacteroidota bacterium. NCBI lineage: Bacteria > Pseudomonadati > Bacteroidota > Bacteroidota bacterium. The sequence continues at coordinate 43,343 of JAHIVC010000069.1, forward strand.
TGCCGAAACACTGGCACGATTTGTCCATGTATTATTTGTTGATGTAACAAATGAATAGTTTAAATTGGTAGTTGAAGTGTTATTTGCATCTAAAGTCATGATAATACCCTCTGATTTAGTTGAGTTAAACATAGCTTCGGAGATATTATACAGATAATAGGTTCCGGCTTCGAGATAAGTATTTATCGTACGTAATATTCCGTTCAGATCATAAGCACTTGCGATAGTCGGGCCATCAGAATTTGTATTATTATAGAAATGGATTATTTCTCTGCTGTTTGCATCGACAAAATATTTCCATTCCTCAATGAAATTGGGGCGATATGAAATTTCGTAAGCCAGTTTACCATCGTAAATAACCAATTCTGATTCCGGTCGATCGTACTTTAATAATTCTTTTTCTTTTGTTGACAGGTTTTTTAAAATGGTTCGTGCTTTTAGGTCATCACTAACTATATTTATTGCTGTTTGTTTATCGATACCGGGGCTAGATTCAATTGCCGGATTCAAAAGTTCAATCCGACCTGTAAATAAATCTTTATCAGCACCTATATGCAAGTATGATTCGGCTCCATACACTTTTACTCCTTTAAAATATTGTTGGGCCTTTACATGGGTTATCCCTAAACTATCAGTCTCCGTTTTGGTAATTATCAATTCATCTTTGGGTTTGAGAAGTTTTGTAGTTGATTTTGTCGATTCAAAAAACGAATAGAAATGTTCTTCACTTGTTTCAACTTTTGTTGATTTTAAATTACTATTTGTTCTCTCAAAAAAAATGGGGGAACCTCCATCTGATACCAAATTTTGCACAGAATCATGATTGCTGATTTTGGGGACTTGCAGTGTTGCCGAAACGGGGAAATTATGATTTGAATTCAGGACACCTGATTTCAAATTCGGATTATTTGAGATTGTTTTGAATGTGAAACCGCTGGGAGAATTATTCGTCTGTGTTTTGGTACGGCTCTTAAAATTATTTCCCTGTTGAGCAAATGAAATAGCTGAAATGAGGAGCGCATACGAAAGAAATATCAGTTTTTTCATGTTAATTGTGTTTTAGTGTATTGACCAATACTTTGTAAAATTCTACAAGCTCAGGCGATTTTGAACCATCGGTCCAGGTAACTTTGTGGGTGCGGATATTCGATTTTATTTCAATAAAATAAGTCATATTACCTCTTTCGGTAAATTTCAGATTTTGAAACCCAATTTCTTTAACATAGTTTGTGATTCTTTTAATTTCTTTCCTTGAAATTTTATTTATTTTTTCTGGGATTGTATTTACAATTTTATAAACCTCACCGTTATTTTTTAAGAGATAATTGCTGCTTGCCCCTGTAAAACCGCCACCACTTCCAAATGATATTTCGGTAAAAATATTTGCTAATTCGGTTCGGTTTTTTTCTGTGGCACAACTGATTACCAAAAAAAGAAAACAGATTAGAACCGTAATTTTCAGTTTGCGTGAGGTCATATTATGCATGAGCTACAATTTGTTTAAAAAAATATTAAATACTCCATTCTCTGTAAAGTAAGGAGCAAGACCGTTTTTTATTTATATTTTATCGATTTTTAGGTCGATTGAACACATAACAAGATTGTAGTAGAAAATCTTTTATCTGCAATTTGAATCCCCGCGGAAAGATTTTCATCATAAATATATGAAAAATTTATTATGAGTAATATTAAATGAAAATTATAAGTAGCCTAAGATTAGTAGAGTAAATATTTTATTATTTCACAATTTCATTAAACAAGCATTCAGTACCCTGGAATTATTTTTTAGTATTTGCTATCCTTCATTTGCTTATTGTCAAGTCTTATTTGCATCAAACAATGTTTGCAGTCAAACTTTAACAAGTATTTCCGGTTCTGATCCTCCAGATAAAGTGGTTCAGGCGGGGTATTTTTCGCATGCTGAAATTTTTCACAAAATCCCAATTCATGTTTGATGCAGTAACGAGTGGTCATCAGCAGTTGAGCTTCTTTCACTGTGCTGATTTCCAATGCTTCCTCAAGTTTTTCTACCCCATGCTCTTTGTAAAACCGGATTGCTTTCTTGTTCGAGATATTTTCAGAAAACCCAACCTCAGTGTGAGGTAATTTTGGATTCTTACTTTCTACCTTCGAATCTTTTCGGGCAAAAGTTAAAATGCGAAGCTTTTCGTGTTTCTCAAAAAGGGTTCTGCGAATTTCATTCAATTCGGAAATACGAAAGAAATAGGCAGTTTCGTAATTAATTTTCACCTCTTTTATATCGAACATTGAACTTCCTGATTTAGAAAGCTGAGCAATAATATTTTTTGTTGCCTGTTCCGAATCTTTTGCTAGTTCGGGTAAAGAATCAAGGATATAAACAGAGCTGATTTGATCCTCGTCGATAAGCTCAAATTGAAGTTTGGATTCTTTCTCTGCCAAATTAATAGTTGCGGAAATTTTGCGTATGGATTTATCAGCATCAAGTGTTTTATTGAATTCATGATCGTAGTTACGATAAAGCTCGGTCCCATGAATAAGATTTGATTTGTTGTTGACATATATTTTATGATCCAGTACTTTCTCAACCCTGATCCCAATCAATTCATTGTTTTTAATAAAACAAAGCCCATCTCCATTGTGCAATATTTCATTCGTGGTTATGGTAATAAAATCCGAACCCACCATATCTACGATCCCAAGTCTTTTGCCCATCGATTTAGGCGAATATTTGTTGATCAGATTTTTCCCGTGCCCTGATAAAAAATAATTTGTACTTCCCCTGCTGAAGCTCTTTTCCGGATCAGGTTCAAAATTGATTTGAGTTTTTCCGGATGAGGGTTTTTTATAATCGGATCCCAATGCAAAAATTTCATCCAGTTTTCTTCGGTAATAGCTGACCACATTCTTTACATAATTGCTGTCTTTTAACCTTCCTTCAATTTTCAAACTTGTAATTCCTGCATCAATCAATTCTTTCAAATGATTACTTAGATTCAGGTCCTTAAGAGAAAGCAAATGGCTGTTCAATATAATTTTATTGCCTTCTCCATCAATCAGGTTATAGGGGTGACGGCACATTTGGGCGCACATGCCCCTGTTTGCACTTCGCCCTGTAACAGCCTGACTGAAATAGCATTGTCCGCTCAAACTTACGCATAAGGAACCGTGAACGAAAAACTCCAGTTCAGTTTTTGTTTGGCTTCTGATATTCCGGATTTCGTTGAGCGAGAGTTCACGTGCAAGCACAATGCGTTCGAACCCTAGTTCGTCAAAAAAGCGGATCCGTTCGGGATCATAATTATTGGTTTGCGTACTGGCATGGAGTGGGATGGGAGGGAGCTTCATCTGCAAAATCCCCATGTCCTGAATGATCAGTGCATCAGCACCTGCATTATAAATCTGATGGATCAGCTTTTCGGCTTCTTCCAATTCATGATCGTACAAAATGGTATTCAGCGTGACAAAAACCTTTGCTTTGTATTTATGGGCATATTCAATCAGCGTTTCAATATCTGCCACCGAATTAGCGGCAGCTGCCCTGGCCCCAAATCGATCAGCTCCAATATAAACGGCATCAGCGCCATAGTTTATGGCAACCTTGCCTGTTTCCTGATTTTTTGCGGGTGCTAAAAGTTCAATTGCCTTCATCTCAAACAAAAGGGCAAATATACAACGCTTTTCGCTCCATATTCTTTTAGGGTGATGCTTTCGTGAGGGGGAATTCTTTTGATTAAACCAGCGGTAACTAATCAGTCAACAGCAAGTCAATAAAATTAAGGTATTTGAATGAAATCTTTCTTTGCTTTGTGTCTCTTTGAGCTACTTTGGGTAACTTTGTGTAATAGCTGTGTCACAAAGAACCACAAAGAAGACACTAAGTATCACAAAGAAGACATCTTCACAACCGCTCATTCTTGACACTGATTAGTTACAACCAGCGTTTTAAAATAAGCCGGGATTTCGGTTTCAAAACTCATTTCCTTTTTTGTATAGGGATGCAAGATATTCAGCGAAGCGGCATGCAAGGCCAGTCGTTTGATCCCTTTTTCGGGGATCCCATAAATTTTGTCGCCTAATACAGGATGTCCCTTTTCTGAAAAATGTACACGAATTTGATTTTTTCGGCCCGTCAACAAGGCGATTTCAAGCAAACTGTATTTCCCTGACGCTTTAATTACCTTATATCCTGTTTGCGATAATTTCCCTTTTTCAGGATCATTTACCGAATAAACCCTGTGTGCAGCATTTTCGAGTAAATAGGAGGTGATCATGCCTTCTTTTTCCTGAATCGGGCCATGAACAACCGCAAAATATTTTTTACTAAAGCTGTTCCAATTTTCCTGTAAAAAACGTTTAGCATTTTCGTTTTTAGCAAAAACCAGGATTCCTGAAGTGTCTTTGTCGAGGCGATGCACGATGAATACACGGTTTTTTGATTTTGGATTTCCTTTCCTTACATAATCATTCAACAAAAAGTAAGCTGTTTTTTCTTTTTCCCTGTCGGTACTAATGGTTAAGAGGCCATACTCTTTATTAACGACCAAAATATCCATATCTTCATATAGAATGGTGAGCCCCTTGGGTTGGTGTTTTTTGGAAGGGCCCTTAAAAGATGGGGTTATTTCTTGCATATACAACAAATATATGAAGAAATGTGATGGATTGAAGCTGTGCCTTTGTCTAAAAATTAGTATCTATTTATGAAGTTGTTCATTAATTTTAAATAGCAACAATTGTTTGTTAATCGGTTTGCTTATATGATCGGAACAACCACAAGCTAAGGCTTTAATTCTGTCAGCTTCGGTAATGTATGCTGTTTGGGCAATTATGGGTAATTCAGGCTTAAATTCTCTTATCTGTTTTGTGGCTTCGTAACCATCCATCTCAGGCATTTTAAGATCCATCAACACCAAATCAATATGCGGGTTAAATTTACATAACTTAACAGCTTCAAGGCCATTTTCAGCCCTGATAATGTTTATTCCAGAATGCGACAACATTTCTTCCAAAACCATAAAATTAGAGTCCTGATCTTCAGCGATCAATAATGTTTTAGTGGTATTAAATCCAAAATTCAATCCCTTGATGGAGGGTATTTCAGGTAATTTTTTCGGATTTGTATTTTTGTATGGAATGGTAAAATAGAATACTGAACCTTTACCCAATTCGGAAGTTAACCACATTTTACCGCCAAGCATTTCAACATAGGCTTTTGAGATAGACAGACCCAATCCAGAACCGCCAAAATTTCGTGTAGCGGTGGTTTCAACCTGACGAAATCGATCAAATATTATTTTTTGCATATCCAAATGAATACCTATACCTGAATCTTCCACATAAAATTCCAATTGGCTGTCTTTTACCTTATAGCCGTAGTTGATATAACCATGTTGGGTAAATTTAAGGGCATTGCTTATAAGATTGGTGAGTATTTGCGTTAGTTTGGTTGCATCGGTAATAATAATTGCCTGATCATCGGTTAATCTGGATTTCAAACTAAGCCTAACATTCTTTTCACTGGCTTTTGAGGAGAATTGCTCTTTTATAAGGTCACATACTAAATTAATGTTAATTTCATTTTTCTGAATTTTTTCCTGCCCGGCCTCAATAGAGGAAATTCGAATTATATCATCAATAATGGCAAGCAACTGATCGCTGCTTTGAAGGATGATATCGGTAAATTCCTGGCGTTTTTTTGGTTTCAAGTCAGGGTCGTTAAGAAATCCTGAAAAGCCCATTATGGCATTCAAGGGAGTTCTGATTTCGTGCGAAACATTATTCAGGAAAGCGGTTTTTAGGCGGTCGCTTTCCTCGGCTCTTTCCTTGGCTTTGATCAATTCGTTTTCTAATTTTTTTCGTTCTGAAATATCGCGGCAACTGCCGTAAATCCATCCATTGGGAAGCTGAACGGTATTCAGGTCTGTGTCTACATAGCTCCCGTCTTTCTTCACAAGTTCTATCTCGGAATAGGAACTGCCGGTTATAAACAATTGCTGAAAGATTTGAAAATACTCTTCCATTCTGTTTTTGGGTGTTATATCGGCAATTGTAAACTTCAGTAATTCTTCCTTTGAATAACCCAATAAATCAACAGCCTGTTTGTTGACGTATATGTATTTGCCTTCTTTATCGGTAATGAAAATTGCATCAGCGGAGTTCTCGGTAATTGTCTTGAATTTTTCTTCGCTTTCTTTAAGTTTATTTTCAGAATTTTTTCGTTCGGTTATATCGGTTGCAACACCAATAAGTCCTAATATTTTATTGTCTTTGTCCTTTACAACGGTTGTTGAAAGGTAAACAGGGAATTCGCTCCCATTTTTTCTTTTGTTAAATAGCTCACCATGCCATTCACCTCTAATTGTGGCGGGTAGAATTTCACTAACCTGGTTCTGCTCATTTTTAGTAGAATGCACCAAACTAATTGGTTTCCCAATCAACTCTTTAAGCTTATAGCCATAATTATCTAAAAACGCTTGGTTCACGAAAATGATTTTATCCTCCAGATCGGTAATGCTTACACATTCATTTATACTCTTCAACGAATGAGCAAGCATTGCGATTTCTTTTTCTGCCTGTTTTTGCCCAGAGATGTCTCTTGCTATACCCAATACGATACTTTGATCCTGTATTTTTATTGGGTACGTGCTGATTTCAACCGTTATTTCTGAACCATTTTTATTATTTATTACAAATTCATCGGGACCGGTAGCCTTGCCCAATAAATTTTTACCAAGTAGCACAGATGCTTTTGAGAGTTGAATCGGAGAAATGAGTTTTAACTTAAAAAAACTTTTCCCAATCAGCTCAATTTTACTATAGCCCAGCATTTTAACTGCTGCAATATTGCCGTCGATAAATGTACCTTTCAGGTCAGTCAGATAATAAGCATCCGGTGCGTAATCAAATAAAATCTTAAATCTTTCTTCAGAATTTTTCAATTTCTCCTCTGCCTGCTTCCGTTCGGTAATGTCTCGCCCAATTCCCAGAATACCTAGAACTGTTCCGTCTGAATCGTATAAAGGGGTTTTGATGGTATCCAGAAAGGCGCGATGTCCATTGTTAGCAAAGGTAACCCACTCTTCGTTGCTGGTCGGTTTACCTGCCTCTATAGCTTTTTGGTCATTTTCGCGAAAAAAGTCGGCCAATTCCCGGTCAACAAAATCATAATCGGTTTTACCAATGATGTCAGCTTCAATTGCTCCAAAAAAACGTTCGAACATCGGATTGCACGAGAGGAACACTCCATTCGTATCTTTTAGCCAGATTAAATCGGGGATAGTATTCACAAGTGTGCGGAGGTGAGATTCACTCTTTCGCAGTGCCAACTCCGATTGCCTTCGATTTGTTATATCCTGTGAAATTGTTGCAATAATATTTTTTCCTTCCTCATCCAGAATACGCGACGAATTCCACAAAACTGTTTTGATATGATTGTCTTTTGTTAAAATGTCTATTTCATCAATATCTTGTTCATCGTCAAGATGATTTTTTAGCAATTCAAGTGTTGCAGCAATTTTTTCTTTTGGAAAAAGAAAATCAATTCTTCTACCGATAACTTCAGTTGAATCATAACCGCTCAGTAATTCAAATTTGTGGTTGAAACGTTTTATTATCATGGAAGTGTCCCATATAATAATTGGTGCATGCATAAGCTCCAAAAGAATGTTTAAAGAACCACTTGTTTCCCTTTGTGTTTCTTGTAAGGTATCTTCTTTGGCTTTTCGTTCAGTAATGTCCTCAATGGCAAGAAGAATAATCTTTTCTTTTCCATATGCCCTTTTTACCTGACGTGCATTTAAAAGCATTACTCTTTTACCGATGGCAGAAAAGGTGTGTTCAACCTCGTAATTATCAAAAAAATTTTTTTCAGGAATGATTTCTTCCAGCAATTCTTTCAGTTTTGGAATATCCCATTGGTGATTCCCTAATTCATAGATAAGCTTACCAATTGTTTCTTCAGCGCTTACTTTGAAAAATTTATAAAATGAACTGCTGGCTTTTATTACCCTTAAATCTTTGTCAATTGCAAGTAATGGTTCACGTACCGTGTCGATTATATTCTCAGTGAATTCATTTAATTCATCTGCGGATGTTTTAATCTTCGCGAGTTCTTTTCTGGTTTTTTCGAGAACAGCTTCCGTTTCTTTTCTTTCAGTGATATCGCGTATATTGCATTGAATGACCTTAGTATTGTTTACTAAATAAACATTGCTGACAAATTCAACATGGATTTTACGTCCATCCGATGCTTCCAATGGTAAATCTTCATAGCGAACATATTCTTTTTGTTTCAATTCCTGGAATTTATCTATATTTTCAATAATATCCTGAAAAGCACCAATTTCCCAGATTGATTTTTCAATAAATTCTTTTTTTGAATAGCCCAGCAAATCAATTAAAAACGGGTTAACGTCAACAATCTTCCCGGTTTTAGCATCAAGAATCAGAATCCCGTCTTTCGCCGATTCAAACAGCCGACGGTAGCGGGTTTCGGAAGCATATAATTCTATCATAAATATTGATCCCTTTTTTTTGGATTTTTTCTCATGATTATTTGTAACTATTGACTTTCTCATGATATATAATTGTTAATGCAGCACCAATATGATCAGCACTGCAATCTTCTAAAATAACCTTAGTTCACATTTGATCTCATATTCCCTGGCATATTATATTGACAAATACGGCACACAGTCAATGAATCCCAGTTCAGGTCATTTTTTAATAATTAATTACAAGACATTGAACCCATTAAATATTTATGTTCTGCAAACTGTCCAGAAATCCAAATACTTTCAGCAGCCAAATCACAAGGATGATTACAACAACTGCATTAAGAATTCCCTTAATTGTGCGTTGCATGGGAATGAAGCTATTGATCAGCCAAAGTATCACCCCAACAACTAAAATGACGATAATGATTGTTAATAATGGCATAATAATAAATTTAAATTGTTACTAAATCGTACTTCACAAAGTTCAGGATCATTCCTTTAAAAAACATTACACAATTCTGCATAAGAGTTACATTATTCACACAATTTTATGTTTATTCAATTCCGAGAATTAATTGTTTACCATTATCCTCAAATAAGCCATTTTTGAAGGAAATTGGCATTGAGGATTAGAATTCCGTCTTTCGCCGATTAAAATAAGCGGCGAAAGACGGAATTCAGAAGCATATTATTCTTCTATTAAGATTGATCCCTTTTTTGAATTTTTTGCCATGACATTCTGTTTTGCGACTTATTTTTTGGCAAATTTTATCAACTCTGAATTAAACTTGTCGGTTTCCTCCAAAAACATGCTGTGACCGCTTTTTTCAAAGGCAACAATGTGTGAATTTTTGATACCGGCTTTCATCTGTTCAGCTAAATCAAAAGAACATATTTTATCTTTTTTGCCATGCATGATCAAAGTTGGAATGTTAATTTTCTTCATATCATTTCGTAGGTCGGTATCACGTAAAGCAATTAAACATTGGGCAGTTGCATAAGAAGATGCACTGAGATTAATGTTATTTAACCAACTACGTATTCCTTCATTTAATGAAGTTTCGGTTGCAGAGAAAATCTTACCAAAATTGGCCAATAACTGTGGCCTGTCCTTATCGTTCAATGCAATTAATTCATCAACTGCACTTTTAGGGAGGTTGAATTTGAAATCGTTGCGTTGTGTCCAAATCGGGGCTGCTGCTCCCGCCAATACCAACCTGGAAACATGAGCTCCATCGTCCACTGAAGCATACCGGATCGCAATAGCACCACCCATCGAAAAACCTACCAAAACAGCGTTTTTTACATCCAGTTTACATAAAACCTCTTTAATATCCGAAGCATGTACGTCGTAACCATATTCTCCGTAGGGTTTATCTGATTTGCCGAAACCCCGTAAGGTAATACCTATCGCCCTGAAGTTATTTTTTATCAAAGTATTGTATTGGTATTCATACATTTCGTCACTTAAGGGCCAACCGTGTATCAAAACAATTGGTCTGCCTTCACCTGCATCTGTAATATGAAGGCGAACATTAGGTTTAACTTCAATGTATTCTGCTCTGGCCTTACCGGAAATTAAATTTTCAGTTAATTTTTCCATTATGTTGAATATTAAATTATTTTGATATTACTTTAAATGATTCAATTTCTTATCGTCAATAGTAACTCCCAATCCTTTTGCTACGGCCATTCCTAACTGACGATCGGCACGAAAGAAATGAGACAGTTGTCTGTTGATAATTTCATCTTTCTTTTTTCCGGAAATGCCTTTCATTGAACCTACAATATTGCCGACAAGATTTTCCTTGTTCTTTTCGCACATAACCTTGCTGTACAACAAGCCCGGCTGTGTGAAATGATCATCATCGTTTTCGTTACGGTCAAACCAATCGGCAACAGTCGATTCCATCTGCATAGGCGGTTCTTTATAACTTTCGTCAACAACAATATCATCAAAACTATTGGGGCGATAATTCGGATTGGCACCTCCATTATCTCCAACCTGCATAAGTCCGTCACGTTGGTAATTTGAATGTCCGTAAGGACATTGGTTTACAGGAATCTGCTCATAGTTCACCCCTAAGCGATAACGCTGTGCATCGGGATAAGAAAGCAATCGTCCTTGCAGCAGTTTATCGGGTGAATAACCAATGCCGTCAACAACATGGGCCGGGTCAAATGCAGCTTGTTCTACATCACGAAAATAATTTTCCGGAATTTTATTCAATTCCATGATACCCACGTCAATCAATGGAAATTCTTTGTGGAACCATACTTTTGTGATATCAAACGGATTCCATTTAAACGTTTTAGCCTGTTCGTCGGTCATTACCTGAATTTTTAATGCCCATTTCGGAAAATCATTTTTGGCAATGGCTTCCACCATATCCCGTTGTGCCTGATCAAGGTCAATTCCTTTCATTTCATCGGCTTCTTTTGCAGTGAAATTTTTCACCCCCTGTAAGGTTACAAAATGAAATTTTACCCAAATCCGCTCATTGTTTTTGTTGAAAAGAGAAAAGGTATGGCTACCAAAACCATGCATGTGCCGATAGGAAAACGGAGTTCCTCTGTCGCTCATCAGGATGATTACCTGATGCAAACTTTCGGGATTCAAACTAAAATAATCCCACATCATGGTAGGGCTCTTACAATTTGTCTTGGGATCCCGCTTTTGCGTGTGTATGAAGTGAGAGAATTTTTTCGGGTCCTTTATAAAAAATACCGGTGTATTATTGCCCGCTAAATCCCAGTTGCCGTCTTCGGTATAAAACTTCACCGCAAAACCACGAGGGTCACGTTCACTGTCAGCACCACCTTTTTCACCACCAACAATTGAAAAGCGGACAAATAATTTTGTTTGCTTGCCTATTTTTGAAAATATTTTCGCCTTAGTGTATCGGGTGATGTCATGGGTTACGATAAAGGTGCCGAATGCACCTGTCCCTTTTGCGTGAACTACTCTTTCAGGAATACGTTCCCGATTGAAATGCGCCATATCTTCGTGAAGAAAATAATCCTGTAACAAAATGGGTCCGCGGTTGCCAACAGACTGCGAATTATCAAACTCAGTGTAAGGCCTGCCGCTTGCTGTTGATAATTTTTTCTTTTCCATTTTAATAATTTTTTAAACGTCCGGTTATTTTTTCCAAAGAAGTTTTCAATTTGTCTATTGCGCCAAAAATAGCCTGCTCATGGGTGTTTGCATGGTCGGTAACTGCGATTGGTTTCATACCTGCAAGTCGGGCTTCCATCATGCAGCGTTTATCGTTTAACCCGTCTTTATTGCCATCCTCATCCGAGAGATGAACTTCTACCCTTGTTATGTGTTGACTGAACCTGCTTAGTTCTTCCGATATTAAGGAATTTGACGAAGCAATAAGTTCTTCATTCCCGGTTACATTTTTATCTGTATTAAATTGTATTTTCATTTCTTTTCATTTAATTAATAACGAAATATTGCTGCCAGCCCTGTCTCAGAAGGCATTTTTTCGGGTGGAAGTACCATTACTTGCCCCCCCATCTTTATTACAAGTTCTCCCATATCATCAAGCAGATCATCTACTTTAGGATTTTTCATATCTTTTTTCTGTGTATTTCCTGTCACCAGATTTGTTACCCTGACAGCAATAATCCGGTCGGCTTCAACAATTAGTGTATCAACCCGTCCCTCAACTGCCGCCACAGCAACTTCCTTGTAGTTATCACTACCTTTGCCATTTGCTCTAGCCTGCTCAAACCGCTCGACCAGGGTGTCAAGTTTCAGGCTATACTCCGGTTCCATTATTTCCCAGGCCATTTTTGCAAGTTTATCCGGTGAAACTGATGAAGGATTTATTGCAATTCCTTTGGATAACAACAAAGGATTTTTATTTACCTTTTGAAAAAGGTTATGGTGTTCGGGTAAAGCAGCAAGAATAAGTGGCCAGCCTGAAGGTTTCGAATGATGTTCGTAAATAGCGCTCGCAGCCACACGAAAAAATCTTTCAGCGTCTTTTTCAGTTTCTTCTTTTTTGCCACCTTGACCGTGGTGCATTGGCGTACTTTCACCTCCGATGCCGCCATACGATTCAACTGTCGAATGTTTTTCGGTCAATTCACCACCAAGTGCTTCTGTTATGGTTTTTGGAGTATCCGAAGTGAGTTCAACTTCAGTAAGTGAGTGACGGTTACCTTCAAAAAGACGAATATCATGAAGGGTTAAACCCAAAACGTGGAAATGATCAAGCGATTGCAAATATTGCCGGAGCGGTTTGGTATGGAAGCTATCGGCCACAATTGCCAATTCTTCAACCGATTTATGCAATCCTATAACTTTAAACATTCCTTTTGCACTAAAAACAGCCAGTCCATCTTTAGTATAATTCCAAATATTATTGTCGTTAACAAGAGATTCCAAAGGCTCCAGGTATCTCTCTACCTCATTGACTGAATACTTTTGGAGCAACGATTCCTCCATTTGACTGACCAGGTTTTTAAACCTGATAGGATTCTTAAGGTTTTCAGGATGGGTTTTGTCCGTTGACATATATAGCGAAAGACAGGGCGACCGATCTACTGAAAGGAGCTCCTGAATCAATTCTTTTGTAAGCAATTCCATAGTTTATATTATTTTTTTAAAAATTTCTTTAATTGTTCATTGAATTGGTTCGGATTTTCCATATTGCTTAAATGCCCGGCATGTTCAATAATATGAATGGTGGAACCTTTTATTTTTTCATGCATCGACAAGGCTATATCAGGAGGCGTAATTTCATCTTCTTTTCCCACCATAATAAGTGCCGGCACCTTTATTTGATGCAGTTTAGAGCAGGTTTCTTTACGTTCCGCTAAAGCATACAAGGTTTTGTAGAGTGATTGTTTTGATGTTTTCATGATCATTTCCCTCACAATAGCTATTTCTTCTATATGTTTTGAAAATGATATTGGAGCAAAAAGTTTTTTCAGACTTTCTTCCGTATATTGTTCCAATCCTTGTTCCTTGATACTTTCAATGGCCTTCATCCGTTTTTCTTTTGCTTCGGGCTTATCTTCTGTGCAATTTGTATCACATAAAAGAAGCGCAATAAAACGCTCGGGATGGTTTTCAATGGCGTTTAACGCAATGTATCCGCCCATGGAAAAGCCACAGAGTATGGTTTTATCAATCTTCAGGGCATCCATCAAACTGAGCAGATCAATTACAAAAAGCTCAATAGAGAAATCCTCATCACCTGCATCGGAATTTCCATGCCCACGAATGTCATAGGTAATTACACGGTAATTTTCCTTTAATTCTCCGACCTGCTTGTTCCACATCGCTTTATTCAGTGGAAAGCCATGAATAAAAATAATAACAGGGTTATTGTCCGATCCTTCGTCTGTGTAGCTGACAATGATATTGTTTGCTATAATTTTCATATTTTTACCCGAGCTACGCATACGCTTTTTGCTTTCATTTATTCCACATCTCTCTTATGAAATGAATTTCTGAACTCTTCGCGGTCGTAAAATCCATCAACAGTATTCGAACTATGAATAGTGTGATCTCCCCTGTAATGGCGAATTACATTTAATTCGTACCCAAAATCAATAACATCTCCTTTTTTGAACCGTTTGGTTTTAGCAAAAGTTGAACCATCAATCTGCTTGGTATTCACTAATTTATTTTTCTTATCAATAACTGCCATGCCGATGGGAATAATCAGGTGATTTTCCCCATCCTTGTTTAAAAACTCGTGTACACCGTCGCTTACGCGATCTTGATACGTGTTAAATCCCTCTTCTATTAATGTTTCATCAACTTCAACATCGAGATAAACCACACGTTCGGCGATCTTATTTACAAGTAAATGATCCACTTTTCCAATGGTGCGGTTATTTGCATCTTGTACATCCCAGCCTCTTACATCACTATAATTTTCGGCCACTTTATAACCGGATAATTCGGCCAGGTTAAAAAGATTTTTGTTTGTATCTGTCATCATTCTAATTTTTTAAAGATTATTCAATTCATTTTTTGAAGAAGGTCAGAAGCCTTTGCAAAGTAATTCTTAACTGCATCCTTTTGATCAAGCGTAAGTACTTCCGGTTTTATTGATTCTGATGCACTTTTTAATTCATCAACTTCATCTGCCAAACCTGGATATTTTGCCTTTTGGATATTTTGCAATACATTGGTTAAAATATCAACCGCATTTCTAATGTTATCCGCATGAGTTGTTTCAAAAGGATCTATTGTAATCATATTTGCATATTCCTTTACCTTTTCTAAATCTGCCCGAACTTCATATCCAACCTCATTGGCCATAGCATTTGTAGCATCAATTAGTTTTAATAGCGCTTCATTTGTATATGCATGGTCCAGACTCATCTTTTCCTTACTGTTTTCTGCAAAATTTATATATGCCGCAACAGTGCCGTTATTTTCTTTTACCCCTAAGAGGTCGGTTTCACTCGTATTGGTGATATGATCTGCTTCAGTTACTGCCTCTGTATTTTTGCCGTCATCACTAAATACCAGGAAATATGCAAGCAATGCAACTATGACAAGGCCTACGATCATCCATGGCCATGCCTGTTTTTTCTGTTCAATTTTAATTTCTGCCATAATAATTTTCTTTAAGTGAAATTCTATTTGTGAATAATTAGGTTAAAGGTCAGCACATATAAACTGAAAAGTGTTACACAACTATTGTAAAATTTTACAACATTCACACATTATCCACACCCAAACTAATAGCTTTCATTTACTTTTATATAGGTACTCAAAAAAAGAAATATTTTGTTTTTCCTGTCACTTTTTTTCATTCATTTTCAAATTTATTGTCTTTGTCGAGTTTGAAATTTGCTTTTCAACCCTGTAAGTTTCCCTTTTTTAAGACAATTTTTAAATGATAAGTTGGAAAGACTATTAGGCAAGGAAAATAAGGCTCGCAGGGGTGACGAAATAATTATTTGTTTCCCCCGACCAAAATATTCGGCATCTTATTGCTTTTTCTGAATCTTTAGGAAATTATATTATTGAGGTTTATATTCGTAGGGCAGCCAATCTGCAATCCGCTGATTTGCCATTTCACCTTTGTGGGCATATGTGCCTACGTATCTGCCTGATTTTGAAATTAACCCGATTGCATCAATAGTTTCAATCCACTTTCTCGGTGTCAAATTGATACTGTTTAATCCGGCTTGTTTTCTAAAGGTGCCGAATTCGACAGGTTTAAAATTCGGGTTATTCAAAGCTCCCATAATCCAATGAATTCTACCGTATTGCGATTCCTCATCCAATTGCGAATATGGTTCGTCTCTTCTTCATCTCTAACCATATCTGTCAGGCAGATATAATCTTGCTCGTCTTGTTTAACTATCGAAATAAGCTTATTTTCAACTTCTATCTGAGTTTTATTGGTTATATTGTCAGATCGTTTTTCAATTTGTACAAATATACAATTCTTATCCAATTTATCTTGCTGGCACTACGGCACTTACAATGTATGATAAAGGTTGCGGCATAGATGCGTGCGGGTTTTTCGTGTTGCTTTCCAGTCCGCCGTTGATAATGTATAAAAGTAGTACAAAGGCTTGAGATTTTCTTCACCCCGCATGCCCTTTTGAGCCGCTGTTGGCATGTCGTTTTTATCTCTTCATTAATTCTTTAAAGTCATTCCTGCTGTATATTCCAGGACTTGCATGCGAACCATAATTCATTTCAATATTCACATATTTAATTGAATTATTTTCTGTCAATGTAAAAACTGTTTCACCAAGAAAACAAAATGCACCCGTAGAACCCATTTGTTCACCTAAATATTCGTCTTCTATTATTCGAATTCTAATTGTGTCTGACGATTGGTCAATATATTCTAATTTGCTTTTTGCTGTCCTTCTATTTAGTATTTCAATTAATTCACTAGGTGTCTTTGAAACTGAGTCTAAAAGTTTGCCTTTTTCCAAGAATTCATAATTTCTATTTGTGTCAAATTCAGTATGCCAATAAAAGTCTGTAATTATCACAGAATTGAAGTCATAATAATTTTCACACTTATTCAATTCATAATTCCAGCTTCCACCACTGTCAAGACACGAATCAATCGCAAGAAACTTTCTTGTCCATATAGTTCCAAAAATTGAAATGATTATGATTACAAGAATTAATGTTCCAATAAGTACTTTTTTATTCATCACAGTTCAGTTTATAAAAATGCACGCCAACTCTGTTAAATGTTCACCTTTCTTCCACAAAAACATCCAAATTTGCAAGTATTGTTTACTTTTTGTGGTTTTATATCTATCATAAATTCTTCAATCATCTTCATGATTTTAATTTTTAAACGGGGAGAAAATCAAATATACATAAAAGATCAATATTTCAACTTAATAGTTTAAAAAATACTGATTTAACAGGATCATAAGTCCTAATCCTTAGTTGATAAGGTCTCCGGTAAACACAAAACCATAAGCCCGCCGAATAAGATTAGCCCGTAATTTTACGCAAAACCCTTCCTTTTTTTACTGGTTTTTAATTGAAAAACCTGCTGCTTTGTCGCTGATTAAAACGGTACGTTGCGCCCTGTTTCGGCCACCGTATCCGAAATACCTTTACACCATAAAATTTAATTAATCTAACGAATAAAAAAAACCTGCAATTAATAACAATAAAAAAGAAGAGTCATGAAAACTAACAAAAAGATTTTAATCGTTGACGACGACGTTGATGTAATCACGGTAGCCCAAACCATCCTGACAAAAGAAGGATATACCGTAATTTCCGCATCCGGAAAAGAAGAAGGACTTGAACTGCTTCGAACCGAAAAACCCGATATGGCCATATTGGACGTAATGATGACAACTCATTACGAAGGATTTGAATTGGCAAATGAAATGCTGAACAATCCTGATCTTAAAAATGTCCCATTCCTTATCCAAACATCTATTGATGTTCTGACCACAACTAAGGCCAGTGTTCAGGATATGGCCCGCGAGTTTCGTCGCGATTCAAATTTTAAAGATTTAAATGTACTGCTGGTTAAAAATGTTACCGATGGCAGCGCAGGTATCGATTATAAAACCGATGACGGAACTTCAGTGTTTTTCCCTGTTGGCGGATTCCTTACCAAACCTATTGATGGAACTAAATTGGTAAGTGAAGTAAATAAATTAATGAAAAAATAAGGGGATTTATTTTCATGATGAAAGTTTGAATAAAAGCAAATGATGAATTGGTAAAAGGGCGCGGTCGAAATAGAGTTTCGGCTTCCTGCCTGACGGTTTACCTGCCGAAGGAATGGCAGGCAGGCGCTCAAAATCCTTCAAAAACTTTCAATCATTAATAAAACTTAATGCAGATAAGATGAGTAGGAAAGATATATTTTCAAAATATCAGGAATCAGGGAGAGAAAATCTTATTCCTGTTTTACAGGACATCCAAAACGAAGAGGGATTTTTATCAGAAGATTCAATTATTGAGGTAGGCAAGTATCTTCATTTGCCAACGAGTAAAATATATGGCGTAGCTACCTTTTATAACCAATTCAGGTTTAATGCTACTGGCAAATATCATATTCAAATATGCAGGGGAACGGCTTGTCACGTTTTGGGTTCTGCATCTGTTCTGGAAATTCTGGAAAAAACATTAAAAACAAAAGCCGGAGAAACCACAAAAGATGGAGTGTTCAGTATAGAAGTGGTGGCATGTATCGGTGCTTGCGGATTGGCTCCGGTAATCTGCATCAATGGAAATTTTCATGCAAAAGTCACAAATCAGTCAATTGTTGAAATTATTGATAATTATAGGAATTTAAGCGAATAAATCATGGAAGGCACTGAAAATACAGTTAAGGAATTTTTCATAAATGAAGTTTTACGGGATTATTCCAATAATTCGAAAGATAAGGAAACGCTTAAAAAGTTGTCGTTTTACAAAAATGAAACTATTGATAAACCAATCATCTATATTGGTGCCGGAACTTGCGGTTTAGGAGCAGGTGCCGATAAAACCATCCATAAAACAAGACAATATTTAGCAGATAAAAACATTGAGGCGCGTATCGTTAAAACCGGTTGTATTGGTTTATGTTCATCAGAACCTATTATGGATGTTCAATTACCGGGGCATAACCGTATATCTTTCGAAGCGATTACCGAGGATAAAGTTGATGCATTACTTGATGCCATTTTTAAACTCGAACTTCCCGGTGAAAAGCCAATTGGTCAGTTTATACTACCGGATAGCAGAATCTGGGAAGGTGTAGTTGATATTAACAAACATCCATTTTTTGCGAACCAGCAAAGATTGGTTTTGAAGAATTGCGGAATTATTGATCCGGTCAGCATCGAAGAGTATATCGCCAAAGGCGGATATAAAAGTTTTGTAAAAACCATCAGCATATATAATCCGGCAGAAGTGTGCCAACTTATTCTCGACAGCGGTTTGCGAGGCAGAGGAGGAGGGGGATTTCCTTCGGGAATGAAATGGAAATTTGCTAATAAAGAAATCAGTGATCAAAAATATTTGATCTGCAATGCAGATGAAGGTGATCCGGGCGCATTTATGGATCGCGCAGTTATCGAAGGGGATCCGCATAAATTAATTGAAGGAATGGCCATTGCAGCTTTCGGAATTGGAGCTACAAAGGCATACATCTATATCAGGGCCGAATACCCATTGGCTATTGAGCGATTGTATCTGGCCATTCAGCAAGCCAAAGATTATGGTTTGGTTGGAAAAAATATTTTTGGCACGGGTGTAGATTTTGAAATTAAGGTTAAAATGGGTGCAGGGGCATTTGTTTGTGGAGAAGAAACTGCCCTAATGCAGAGTATTGAAGGTAAAAGAGGAATGCCAAAGCCTCGGCCCCCATTCCCGACCACCAGTGGATTATTTGGTAAACCAACTGTTATTAATAATGTTGAAACGCTTTCGAATGTCCCTGAAATAATTGAAAAAGGCAAAGAATGGTTTGCTTCGATTGGAACCGAAAAAAGTAAAGGAACAAAAGTTTTTGCACTCTCCGGAAAAATCACGTTGACCGGTTTGATCGAAGTGCCAATGGGAACTACCATTCGTGATATTTTATTCAAAATTGCCGGAGGCATTAAAGATGGTAAGAAATTCAAAGCCGTTCAAATCGGAGGTCCATCAGGGGGATGTATTACTGAGCAGAATCTGGATATTCAAATAGATTACGATTCATTATTAGCTGTGGGTGCTATGATGGGTTCAGGCGGACTTGTTGTAATGGATGAAGATACCTGTATGGTTGATGTGGCTAAATTCTTTATGGATTTTATTCAACGTGAAAGTTGTGGAAAGTGCATCCCATGCAGGGAAGGAACCAAACGTATGCTTGAGATTCTTGAAAGTATCACCAATAAGCCCCATAGCCAAACCAATAATGAGGCACTCGAACGATTTAAAGGGATCATGCAGCTTGAAAAATTGGCAAGGGTCATTAAAGATACTTCCTTATGTGGATTGGGACAATCAGCTCCAAATCCGGTATTGAGCACACTCCTTTGGTTTCGGGACGAATATGATGCACATATTTATGATCGAAAATGCCCGGCCGGGATTTGTACTAATCTGAGGACTTTCAAAATTGATGTAGATGTTTGTACGGGATGTACTGTTTGTTCGAAGAAATGCCCTACAGGAGCCATTATCGGAGCCAAAAAAACACCGCATTTTATCGTTGAAGATAAATGTATTGGATGTGGATCATGTGAAGAGGTTTGTAAGTTTAATGCGATTAGCGTCGTTTAATTTTTAATACTAAGGAGATGAGTTTCTTAATAGAAGTAAATAATAAAATGCTGGAGGCACAAGAGGGAGAACTGCTTTTGGAAACATTAAACAGAAATGGTATTAAGGTTCCAACATTGTGCCATCTGAAAAATTCAATGCCATCCGGTGCTTGCCGAATGTGTGTAGTTGAAAACAAAAAGTCGGGTAAATTAATCACTGCTTGTTCTCATCCTTCCGAACAGGGAATGAATATATTAACGCATTCGCCAAGGGTAATTGAATCGCGTAAAACTATCGTTGAATTGTTGCTTTCAAATCATCCCGACGATTGTTTGTATTGCGTTCGAAACAGGAATTGTGAACTCCAAACTTTGGCCGACGAACTTCAGGTTCGCGAACGAAAAATCAGAGGTAAAAAAAATAATTATAATATCGATCGCTCAAGCGCCAGTATTGTTAGGGATCCGGATAAATGTATTTTATGTGGCAGATGTGTCAGGGTTTGCCAGGATATGATGGGCGTTACAGCAATTGACTTTATTAACAGAGGAAGTCGCTCCGTAATCGGAACCAGTTTTAACCGTGGGTTGAATACCTCAAGTTGTGTGAATTGTGGTCAGTGTATTTTGGTTTGCCCAACGGGTGCATTATCCGAAAAAAATCACTTTGGTGAAATTCAGGATGCACTTGCAAACCCTGAAAAAACGGTGGTTATTCAATATGCACCTGCTATTTCAGTATCTATTGCCGAGGAATTTAATATGGAAGCAGGCAAAGATTTGAACGGGATTTTAAATTCGGCTTTACGAAAAATCGGTTTCGATCGCGTTTTTGATACCACCTTTTCAGCCGATTTAACCATCATGGAAGAATCTGCCGAATTGATTGATCGGATTACTACCGGTGGCGTAATGCCAATGATAACAAGCTGTTGCCCTGCCTGGATCAAATATGCCGAAGAGTTTTATCCTGAACTGATACCGAATATCTCTTCGTGTAAATCGCCACAGCAAATGTTAGGAGCGGTTATCAAATCATATTGGGCAGAAAGCGAAGGAATTAAACCTGAAAATATTTACTCTGTTTCAATCATGCCGTGTACTGCCAAAAAGTTTGAAGCACAGAGAGAAGAAATGACCCAGCATGGAATAACCGATGTGGATGCCGTAATTACTACCCGTGAGTTAGGCGATTTTATTCGAATGATGGGTGTTGATGTGCATAATATTGAGCCTGAACAAGCCGATTCACCTCATGGTTTCATGAGTTCGGCCGGAAAACTGTTTGGCGCATCGGGAGGGGTAATGGAAGCAGCAATCCGAACAGCTTATTTTAAAATCACCGGTAAAGAATTAGCCGATCTTAAAATACCTGAAATAAGAGGACTTAAAGGTCGTAAAGAAGCAAAAATAAAGATTGGTGAACTTGAGATTGGTGTAGCCGTGGTGAATGGATTGGCAAATGCAGCCAAACTTCTTGATGAAATTAAAGCAGGAAAAAATGACATTCATTTTATTGAAGTGATGGCTTGCCCAGGAGGTTGCATCAATGGAGGAGGTCAACATATTGGCGCCTCTGAAGAAGCAATCAGGGCAAGAATGCAATCTATTTACTCGATTGATAATGATGCAATGATAAGGGTATCTCATAAAAACCCTGAAGTGATTGCTTTGTACGAAAACTATTTGGAAGAGCCATTGGGAAATAAAAGTCACCATCTCTTACATACTAAGTACACTAAAAGAAATGTGTTAAAATAATGACAGTCAATATGGGACACGCAGAACGAAATAAGCTGGTTATCACGGTAAAAGACAAATGCCGTGTGTGCTATACCTGCGTGCGTGAATGCCCGGTTAAGGCAATAAAGATTAATAATGGGCAGGCAGAAGTAATAAATGAAAGGTGCATCGGGTGTGGCAATTGTGTGAAGGTGTGCAGTCAGGGAGCGAAAGTTTTTCTTGACTCAAAAAGCGAGGTTGAACAATTGCTTAATTCCGATGAAAGGGTCATCGCATGTATAGCTCCAAGCTTTCCGGCCGAGTTTTCTGATATTAAGGATTATCAGTGTTTGGTTAGAATGATTAAAAGATTGGGTTTTTTAAAAGTCGTGGAAGTTGCTTTTGGAGCCGATTTGATTGCATGTGAATATCGTCAGATGATAGAAAGCGATGACCCTACACCCTACATTTCCTCTGACTGTCCATCTATTGTTTATTATATTGAACATTATCATCCCGATTTGGTCAAAAATCTATCGCCGATAGCATCGCCAATGGTTGCAATAACAAGGGTGATTCATGAAGAATATGGAAAAGATGTGAAGGTTGTTTTTATCGGGCCCTGCATCGCCAAAAAAGCAGAATCAAATGAGGTTGATGAAGCCATCACGTTTAAAGAGCTTAGGGAATTATTTGAGAAATATCAAATCGTGCCGCAAAAAACCGATCGTTGCGATTTTGATCCGCCCAGAGCTTCCAGAGGAGCTGTATTTCCTGTTTCCAGGGGTTTAATTCAATCTATTGATAAAAGTGATGATTTGGTGAATGGAAAAATTATTACTGCTTCAGGTAAGGATAACTTCAAGGAAATTATCAAAGAATTTGAAAGTGGGGAAATTGATTGTAAATACATGGAATTGCTATGCTGCAAAGGATGCATCATGGGCCCGGGTATGACCAATAAGGATAAGCGATATTTCAAAAGAAGCCAAATCAGCAATTATGTAAAACAAAAGCTGGAAGTGTTTGATCAGGAAGAGTGGGAGGGCTATATTAAAAAGTACAGCCATCTCGACTTGTCACAAAATTTCACTTCAAACGATCGAAGAGTAGCCAGACCCGATCAGAAATCTATCGAGAAAGTGCTATTAAGCATGGGTAAGAGAAAGGCTTCTGATTATCTGAATTGCGGAACCTGTGGATATGATACGTGCATAGAACACGCGGTAGCTATTGTTCAGGGATATGCCGAAACTGAAATGTGTTTGCCATATAGCATTGAAAAATTGCATAAATCAATCGAAGATTTAAATATTTCGAACGAAAATCTTGACAATGCGCGTATAGCACTTAAACAATCGGAAAAACTTGCGCATATGGGCCAATTGTCGGCCGGTATTGCCCACGAATTGAACAATCCTTTGGGGGTCATTACCATGTACAGCAATATCCTGAAGGAAGAAACAACTCCTGATAATCCAATGTTTAAGGATTTGGAATTGATTGTTGACCAAACAGAGCGATGCAAAAAAATAGTAGGCGGCTTGTTGAATTTTGCCCGCAAAAGCCAGGTTAAAAAGGTTGAAACAAATCTCGAAAAATTTGTAATTCACAGCACTGAATCTATTGTTTTACCATCAAATATTGAATTGGAAGTAAAAACAAATCTGACTGATTCACTGGTAATGATCGATCAGGATCAGATGATGCAGGTTTTAACCAATCTGGAGAAAAATGCCATAGAAGCCATGCCAAACGGAGGTATTCTAAGCATCGATATTACTGATACCGAGTCAAATTTTAAAATTATAATTTCCGATACGGGGGTTGGTATTCCGCAGGAGAACATGGATAAACTTTATACTCCGTTTTTTACAACAAAAGCATTGGGGAAAGGCACCGGACTAGGATTACCGTTGGTATATGGAATTGTTAAAATGCATAGGGGCCAAATTAATGTGGTGTCAAATACGGATAAGAGTAAAGGACAAACGGGTACTTCATTTATAATAGATGTTCCTAAATTTTAGGGTTTTAATCAAGAAGACAGAATACAGAAGACACAAGTAATAAGTAATAAGTAATAAGTAACAACCTGCCTGCCGCAGGCAGGGTAACAAGTATCAAGTAACCAGTAACCAGCAACCAGTAACCAGCAACCAGTAACCAGCAAACTAAAATCTGAATCTTGAATCGAACAACTTAAAAAAATAAAAAAATGAAAAGCGACATACGAAAAACAATATTAGTAGTTGATGATGATAGCGATTATCTGTTTCAGATGAAACTCCAGATTGAAAAGTTTGGATTTAATGTTATAACCGCTGAAGGTCAAAATCAAGGAATTAAAGTTCTTGAAACTACTAAGCCTGATATGGCAATTATTGATTTAATGATGGAGAATATGGATAGCGGATTTATTCTTGGTCATAAAATAAAACAAAAATACCCCGATGTACCTGTTATTATTGCAAGTGCCGTTACTGCTGAAACAGGGATGATCTTTGGTCTGGAATCGAAAGAGGATAAAACCTGGATTAAAGCTGATCTTTATCTTGAAAAAGGATTAAGATTGGATCAACTTCACAGGGAAATTAATAAACTTCTAAAGCTCTAAAAATGGAAATTTTAAAGGTATTGGTAGTTGACGACGAACCCGGAATTCGTTCAGGAATCGGGAGGATCATGCGCAATTTCACGGTCAGTTATCCTTTCATGGAAGAAGATTTCGCATTTGAATTAATCGATGCCGAGACAGGTGAAATGGCGATTGAGATTATTGAATCGCAAAATATCGATATCATTTTACTCGATAATCAGCTTCCGGGTATTAACGGTATTGAAGTGTTGGAGTATATCCGCAAAATTCAGTACGATGCATTGGTAATGATGATCACCAGCTATGCTTCACTCGATTTGGCCGTTAAAGCAACAAATATCGGAGCATACAATTTCGTACCAAAACCTTTTACACCCCAGGAACTTAAAACTGCTATCGAAAGCATAACCAAGCAACTGTATTTAAAGCGGATGACCCGGAAAATGAATAAGGAGGGAAAACAAATCCGCTTTCAGTTTCTTTCGGTGCTTTCACACGAATTAAAATCGCCTATTAATGCCATCGAAGGTTATTTGAAAATAATGCAGGAAAAGCAAGTAGGAGATAATATTGATGATTATGCCATTATGATTGATCGTTCGATTGAACGACTAAAAGGAATGCGGACGCTAATCCTTGATTTACTTGATTTGACTAAGCTTGAGTCAGGGAAAAAATCCAGGACCATCAATCAGGTTGATATTTATGAAGTCGCTAAAATGGCGATGGATACCATTGAACCTCTTGCAATTCAAAAGCAGGTAAAGGTTTATTTGAATGCAGAGGAGAATATGTACATATCATCTGATAAAGATGAGTTGGAAATAATATTGAATAACCTTTTATCGAATGCAATAAAATATAATAAAGACGAAGGGAAGGTTTTTTTAAATATTTTAAAAGATGAGAAGAGCGTTAAGATAATCATTGAAGATACCGGAATAGGTATGAGTTCGGAGGATATGGAAAAACTGTTTCAGGAGTTTGTGAGAATTAAAAACTCAAAAACCAAAAATGTGACCGGAAGTGGATTGGGACTCTCAATAACTAAAAAAATGGTGGAACTAAATGGAGGTACCATTAATGTCGATAGTACTCCCGATGTGGGAAGTAAATTCACGGTAGTCTTACCGCTTAAATAAAGACTAATAAGATGATCTTTAAGCCACAAAAATATAACATCAAGGATGAATCAATGGTTGATTTCATTGATCCCGAAGAAATAAATGATTATTTAGATCGGGCCAAACCAACAACTGAAATGGTTAGGCAAGTGATTTTAAAGTCATTAAACAAAGAGCGATTAAATTTAGAGGAAGTTGCCTTGCTGGTAAAAGCTACAGATCCTGAACAAATTGAAATGATTAAGGAAGGGGCGAAGACCCTTAAACGCAATGTTTATGGAAACCGGATTGTTTTATTTGCACCTCTTTATGTCGGTAATCTTTGCAATAATAATTGTAAATATTGTGGATTTAGGGCATCGAACAGCAATGCTGAACGAAAAACCCTTAATGATCAGGAATTGCACGAAAATGTAGTTGCTTTAGAACAAAATGGTCAAAAACGACTCATTTTGGTTTTTGGTGAACATCAAAAATATAATGCACAATACATTGCCGATACCGTTCGAAAGGTATATGCCATACGATCAGGAAATGGTGAAATCCGCAGGGTGAATATCAATGCTGCACCTATGGAAATTGAAGATTTTAAAACAGTCAAAGAATCAGGAATCGGAACTTATCAGATTTTTCAGGAAACTTATCATCCTGAAGCATATAAAAAATATCATCTATCCGGAAAAAAAGCAGATTTTAACTATCGGATCACATCCCTAGATCGTGCCATGGAAGCCGGAATTGATGATGTTGGGATTGGTGTTTTATTTGGTTTGTATGATTGGAAATATGAGGTTTTGGCTTTGGTTAGGCACACCAATCATCTGGAAGCCTGTTATAATATTGGGCCACATACGCTCTCCTTTCCCCGTTTGCAAAAAGCGCTAAATCTTGATGTCGATGATCGGTATTTAGTAAGTGATGAGGAATTTACCCGGATCATTGCCATTCTCCGATTGGCAGTTCCTTATACAGGAATGATTTTAACAGCCAGGGAAACGGCCGAAATTAGAAGAGAAGTATTGCAATATGGTTGTTCGCAAATTGATGCAGGAACAAAAATTGAAATTGGAGCCTATGCTGAAAAATTTCAGAAGAACCAGGAACTTAAGAAGGAGCAGTTTCAAATTAACGACAATCGTTCGTTAAATGACGTTATCGAAGAATTAATTGATCAGGATTACCTGCCTTCATTCTGCACGGCATGTTACCGATTGGGTAGAACAGGAGAGCATTTTATGGAGTTTTCGGTACCCGGTTTTATCAAAAGGTATTGTTCATCGAATGCTTTACTAACCCTGGCAGAATACCTGATGGACTATGCACCTCCTAAAACTGCTGAGAGAGGATGGACGCTTATAGAAAAAAGCATGCTTGATTTGGAAGGGTTTCAGGACATCGACGAAGTACATGCTCGTTTACAGAGAATAAAAAACGGGGAACGCGATTTATATTTTTAGCTTATAAAGCCATGAGCAAAGGAACAGATTTAAAACCGCATATAGGTATTTTTGGAAGAAGGAACAATGGGAAAAGTTCATTTATAAATGCTATTATTGGTCAGGAAGTAGCGATTGTTTCGGATCAGTCAGGTACAACCACTGATCCTGTAAAAAAATCGGTTGAGATTTTTGGAGTTGGTCCTGTTGTAATGATCGATACGGCCGGAATTGACGATACAGGCGAATTGGGCTCAAAAAGGGTAGCGAAAACACGGGAGGTGATTAAAACCATCGATCTGGCCATTTTAATCATTGCAAAAAACACTTTTGGTGATGACGAAGTTGAACTGTTGAATGAATTTAAAGCGTTTAATATCCCGGCCATCATTATTCATAATAAAGCTGATATTGAGGAACTTGATTTTGATACGCTTGATCGGATTAAATTCTTCTTAAACTCTGAAGTGCTTGATTTTAGCGCCATTGATAAGGAGAATAAGGAAAAAGTAATTGAAGCCATCAAAAGAAATATTCCAAAAACGGCATACCAAAAACCTTCTTTATTCAAAGGAATCCTAAAACCAAAAGACGTGGTGCTTTTGGTAACACCAATCGACTCGGAAGCTCCTGATGGCAGAATGATTTTACCTCAGGTGATGGCCTGGCGCGATGTGCTCGACAAGGATTGTATCTGCATGTCGGTGAAAGAAACAGAACTGGAATATTTTATGAAACTTGGAATTAAACCTGCGTTGGCGGTTACCGATAGTCAGGTTTTCGATTATGTAAATTCAGTTCTTCCTGCAGAAATCCCATTAACAAGTTTTAGTATTCTTTTTGCCCGATTAAAGGGCGATCTGGATGTTTACATCAAAGGAACTAATCAAATCGATAAATTACAAAATGAGGATAAAATATTGATCCTGGAATCATGCACCCATCAGTTAAGTTGTGAAGATATCGGAAGGTTTAAAATACCCGTTTGGTTGGAGAAGCATACCGGTAAAAAATTACATTACGAATTCCGATCTGGATTAAATGCCTCATTAGAAGATCTGACTGAATATGCTTTGGTTATTCAATGTGGTGGCTGTGTTGCAACCCGCAAGCAAGTCCTGAACAGGTTGCAAATCGTATCGGGGAAAAATATTCCAATTACTAATTATGGGATGCTGATTGCTTATGTGAATGGTATTTTTGAGAGAGTTATTCAACCTTTTTATCAAGATGAAACATAATCGTTTAAAGGAAATCCTTCAAAAATCTTTTCTTGAGAAAGAAGACATTCTTATGCTTCTCAACACTTACGGGGCGGAAAAGGAATTGTTATTTGAATATGCCTCGATGGTCAAAAATCAAAATGTCGGAAACAAGGTTTATTTGAGAGGGTTGATCGAGTATTCAAATATTTGTAAAAAGGATTGTTATTATTGCGGTATCCGATCGTCAAACCATTATTTTTGCCGTTATGAAGTTACTCCGCAGGAGATAGCTGAGGCATGTAATTTTGCTGTTCAAAATCGATTGGGTTCAATGGTCGTGCAAAGTGGCGAATTACAATCAGATGCATTTACCGATAAAATATTGGAGCTTATCAAAATAATTAAATCCCGTTCCAACGGAAAAATGCGCATCACTTTATCTTGTGGAGAACAAAAACCCGAAGTTTATCAAAAATGGTTCGATGCAGGTGCCGAGCGTTATTTGTTGAGGATTGAAACTTCCAATCAGGAATTGTATAAAAAAATTCACCCCGACAATGGTATTCATAATTATCAGAATAGAATTGATGCTTTAAATAACCTGAAAAAGATAGGGTTTCAAACAGGCACGGGAGTAATGATAGGTCTTCCCTACCAAACCATTGAAGATTTGGCCGATGATATAATTTTTATGCGCGATATTGATATCGACATGTGCGGAATGGGGCCATTTATTGAACATGAAAACACCCCATTATACAGCCATAGACAATCTTTACTTCCATTACAGGCACGTTATCAATTAGGACTTAAAATGATTGCTGTTTTACGCATTGTTATGAAAGATATCAATATTGCATCAACAACTGCTTTGCAGGCCATTGACCCTCGTGGTAAACGCAGTGGTTTAGAAGTTGGAGCTAATGTAATCATGCCAAATATCACCCCGGTGAAATATAAATCCAATTATCATCTGTATAAAGACAAACCAGGATCAGGCTTAAGTATTGAAGATGAGTTAAATTATTCGGTTCAAACCATTGAAAAAGCAAATTGTGTTGTTGCTTATGAAGAGTCCGGTGATTCGCTGCGTTTTGTAAACAGATAAATTCGTAAATTTGAGGTATGTTTCCTGAACAAAAATTATTAAAATGGGAAGGTTCAAATCAATTATACCTCTTAAGTTAAGGCTTTTCTTTCCAATTGCTTTCATTATCATATTTATTATCGCAGTGGCTACTTTGCTATTCATCAATAGCTCAATCAAAACATTCAATCTGCAAATTGAAAACAATTTAGAATTGGAAGTGAAAACCATTACTAAAATGTTTGAACGGGAAAGGCAATTAAAGCTGGAAAAGGTAAAAACCAATTTAAAAGTGGCGCATAGCCTTTTTTATAATGAAACCTTTAAAATTACCGGTGATAAGATAAGTGTTCATGCAATAAATCAGGAAAACGGTTCAGTGCATAATGCACTTATTAATAAGTGGTTATTGAATGGAGAATTGCTCAATAATAATTTTGTATTTGTTGATAGCATTAAAAATTTACTCGGAGGCACGGCGACTATCTTTCAAAAAATCGATAGTGGTTATATCAGGGTATCTACCAATGTTCAAAATGCAGATGGTGTCAGAGCTGTAAATTCTTATATCCCTAATTCATCGCCTGTGGTTCAGGCAATAGAAAAAGGCGAGACCTATTTTGGTCGTGCTTTTGTGGTTAATGATTGGTATATTACTGCCTATGAACCGATTGTTATAAAAAATCAAATAGTTGGGATTTTATATGTTGGCGACAGGGAAAAAGATCTGCCAAAATTAAGAGAAATCCTTTATAGTTTGAAAATTGGAAAAACAGGCTATCCATTTGTTTTTGACAGGAGTGGATTGATGTTGATACATCCATCTATTGAAGGTGAGAATTGGAAGGATAGTACGTTGTTCGTTAAAAGTCAGGATCCCAATCAAAAAATTATCCGATACAACTTTCTGGGAAAAGAAAAGATTGCCGCTAAAAATTATTATGAAGATTTTGAGATTTATATTTTAGCCTCAATCGAAGCTGAAAGGGAAAACGGGAATTTTATCCGTAATACCATCCTCACCTCTTCGCTTATAGCAATCATAATCATCATCATTTTGCTGTCGTTTTTATATTTTCTTACGGCTGATCGTATTTATAAATACTTTGTTCAATTAGATATTTCCAATAAAAAGCTTATTTATGCCAGGGAAGCATTAAAGCAGTCGGAGGATCGGTTTCAAAAGTTGTTTAATAGTACCGGAGACGATATTTTTGTGACCGACACGAATGAAAATATTGTTGAAGTAAATCAGGCAAGTTGCAATACATTAGGATATACCCGTGAAGAATTACTTTCTAAAAAAATGAGTGAGATCAAATCTCAAAAGTATGCAACATTGGTATCAGAAAACCGAAAAAAGATATATGAACTTGGAACATATACCTTTGAGTCGGAACATATGGCAAAGGATGGTAAGATCATTCCTGTTGAGGCGACTTCAAGGGTTTTAGATTATAACAATGAAAAATTGATTTTGAGTGTAGTCCGAAATATTGGAACTCGAAAAGAAACCGAAAGGGAAATATTAAGTACGGTTATCCGAACTGAGGAACGGGAGCGGGAAAGATTTGCAAAGGACATGCACGATAGTGTCGGACCGCTTTTATCAACCATAAAATTGTACGTAAATGAATTAAAATCACCAAACCTCGAAACTGAAGAACGTACTGATTTTGTTAATCAAACCAATGAGATTCTGGATGAAGCGATCATTTCAATTCGCACCATATCCAATAACCTTATGCCTCGGGTAATTCATAAATATGGGTTGATTAAGGCACTCGAGTCTTTTTGTGATAAAGTAAATAAAACGAATAAAATCAATATTCAATTAGAGTCAAAACACATTTCCGATCGATTAGATCAAAATTTAGAACTTATCTTATTTAGGGTAATTACAGAACTTATTACCAATACACTAAAGCATGCAAATGCTAAAAATATCAATATTGAATTGGAGAAAAGCCGTAATAAAATTATCATGAGTTTTAAAGATGACGGGATTGGTTTTGATATTGATAAAATTATGAATTCGGAACATTTAGGAATGGGACTCAAAAATATTATCAGCCGCATTAAATCGATCAATGGCGACTATCATTTTATAAGCTTTCCGGATAATGGATTTCAAATTAGGGTTAATATAGATTTATAATTATGAATGAAACTGTTAAAGTATTTGTAGTTGACGATCACGAAATTTTTCGGAACGGATTAAAAATGGTGCTTGGCAAACTGAAGTATACCAAGGTGATTGCCGAAGCTTCGAATGGTGCAGATTTTCTGAACTTGCTTAAAGAAAATGAGCCGGATATCGTTTTAATGGACATCGAAATGCCTATCATGAATGGCATTGATGCAACAATTAATGCATTGAAAATTAAGCCTGATTTGAAAATTATTGCACTTACCATGTTTAATGAAGATGAATACATCCAAAGTATGATCGATGCTGGTGTTAAAGGTTTTTTGATTAAAAACATCAATAAGGAAACCCTTGATAAGGCCATACAAACAGTGTTAAATGGTGGGAACTATTACTCCGAAGAATTGTTTGATTTCTTTACTAAACAAATTGTAAAAGACGATAAGCCAAAATCTGATGTTGTTAAACTTACCCGTCGCGAAAAAGAAATATTACAATTGGTTTGTGAGGGTTTGAGCAATCAGGAAATTGCTGATATTTTATTTGTGAGTGAACGTACCATCGTTGGACATAAATCAAACCTGCTTTCAAAAATGGGCTGTAAAAACACGATTGGCATGATGTCGTACGCTATAAAAAATAAGCTGGTCGTACTATAATTTGCACCTTGAAAAACCGCTTTGTTTGTTTTTTCGTAATGGGCTCTCATTGCGTATTAAAAAACCATTACTTTTATACTCTCTACTAAAAAACTAAAAATGACTGTAATTCTCAGAAGATCAGAGATAAATGATCTTGATTTACTTGATAATATCGAAAAAGCCTGTTTTAAAAAGTTTCAACAAAGCTCCCGACGAAATCTTCACCATAGTTTGACCAGTCCGTTTCAGGAAGTATGGATAGCTGAGATAAAAAATGGAAAAGGTAATAATGAAGTAGGGGCATTGATACTTCATTTGCGTTCACATACATTAAGAATATACTCGCTTGCAGTTCTTCCTGCTTTTCAAGGAAAGGGAATAGGTCGGAAATTATTGACCCATGCCTGCAATATTGCACTGGCAAAGGGTTGTGTCAAGGTTTCTTTAGAAGCTCATTCTAAAGACGAAAGGCTGATTGGATGGTACAAACGTTTTGGTTTTAAACCTAAAGATATTCAGAAAGATTACTATTCGAAAGGCGAGGATGCAGTTCGAATGATTTTTACTTTGTCAAGACCTAAAGTTCGATCTACAATTTCAAATTTAATTGTTGTTGATAGAACTTCCGATTGGAAGCTAAAACTTGATGGCGTAAGGATCGTGTCTTCAAAGAGTTATATTGCCGACCCTGAATTTCAAACGAACATGAAATTAAGGGTATTCAATCTTAGCAATTCATATCGCTATCAAAGCCTCGGGTATTATGTTTCACTACTTGCTTCGGCCCGCGATCATAGGGCTATTCCCAGTGTTACTACAATGCGCGATTTTAAGAATCTATCGGTTATACGATCCATAGCAAATGATATTGATGAAATAGTACAGGCAGCTTTAGCAAAAGTAAATGAGAAAGAGTTTAGCTTAAAAATCTATTTTGGACAAACTACTGAATCTGCTTTTAAAATATTAGGGTATAAATTGTATCAGTTATTTGAGTCACCAATTTTGGAAGTGAGTTTTGTTAAAACTGATAAGTGGTTGATTAAAAAAATATCCCCTTTAAGTCTGGAAAAAATAAAAGATGTTGAACATGAACAAATTCAATCTTTTGCGAATACATACTTCTCAAAAAAAAGATTTCAAAAACCCCGGTTGAAACATTATAAATATGATTTGGCCATTCTTATCAATCCGAATGAACCGAATCCTCCATCATGTCCATTAGCTTTGAAATCGTTTAAAGAAGCTGCCAATAAAATCGGTTTTTATGTCGATTTTATTACAAAGGATGATTATCATGATATTTGTGAATATGATGCACTTTTTATTCGTGAAACTACAAGCGTAAATGATCATACTTATCAGTTTTCACGCCGTGCATATGCTGAAGGATTGGTTGTGATCGACGATCCATGGTCAATATTACGCTGTGCCAATAAGGTATACTTGAATGAAAGGATGAAGCAGAATAAAATTGCCACTCCTCGAACAGAAATGTTAACAAAAGGAGTTTTTAATTTGGCAAATGCCGAATTATTTACTTTCCCTTTGGTACTGAAACAGCCTGATAGTGCATTTTCACTGGGAGTTACCAAAGTAACCAATGCGGCAGAGATGGTTGAATCTGTGCAAAAATTATTTCAGAAGTCGGATTTAATTATAGCACAAGAATTCCTTTATTCTGAATTCGATTGGCGAATCGGCATTTTAGATCAAGTGCCATTGTTCGCCTGTAAATATTTTATGGCCAAAGATCATTGGCAGATCTATAATTGGAAAGCATCAAAAGATGAGGGTACAGGAGAAGCCGAAACTGTCTCAATTTCAATGGTACCTGAAAACGTATTGAAGGTTGCTTTAAAGGCAGCCGCCTTAATGGGCGATGGATTGTATGGGGTTGACTTGAAGGAAGTAGGGGATAAGGTTTATGTCATCGAAGTAAATGATAATCCAAATATAGATGCAGATATTGAAGACTTTGTTTTAAAAGATGAACTCTACACAAAAGTAATGCAAACTATTTTTAATCGAATAGAAGATTCGAGAAATACCAAGCGACTCGTAGCTGTTGAGTTAACATAAATAAAAATAGTCATTGTGAAATCTTTCAAAATAATCACGTATATCTAATTTTTATATTGGGCATATGCTTATATTTGTAAAATAATATAAATCTTATGCCCAGAACAAAGTGCAAGCGATACATTGAAACTGAGCCATTTGTTACTTATTACAAACCGACAGGGATACCTTTACGAACAATCACTGAAGTTACTCTCGAGCTTGATGAATTGGAAGCCATTCGATTAGCAGATTTGGAAGGTTTATATCAGGATAAAGCAGCTGAAAAAATGATGGTGAGCCGACAAACATTTGGACGAATAATTAGCGGTGCCCATCAAAAAATTGCAGAAGCACTAATTCATGGAAAGGCTATTAAAATTAATCATCAAAACAATACTTAAAATGGCACATCTGGATCATAAGGGCCCTGAAAATAAAGGTCCTAAAACAGGAAGAAAACTTGGGAAATGTAAAAAGGATGAAGAAAACGAATTTGAATTTGGTGTTGGTAAGGGAATGAAAAGAAAAGCAGAAGATAATAGTGAAGGAAAAGGGAAAAGACTGAAAAGTGGAAAAATGTTTAACAAATAAAAGGCTTTAAAAATGAAAAAAATTGCAGTTCCAACCAGAAATGACATTGTTGATGCACACTTTGGTCATTGTGAGTATTATTCAATTTTCACAGTAAATGAAAAAAGCGAAATTATTGATAAAGAATTATATGCCGCTCCACAGGGTTGTGGATGTAAATCGAATATTGCACCTTTACTTGCAGAAAAAGGAGTATATTTAATGTTGGCCGGTAATATGGGGGTGGGGGCAGTTAATGTGCTTCAATCATCTAATATAGAGGTATTAAGAGGTTGTGAAGGGAAAGTGGATGAAGTTGTAAGTAGTTATTTGAGTGGTATGCTTAGCGATAGTGGCAAAAGTTGTGCGCATCATGCACATCATGGATCGGACGATCATCAGTGTGAACATCACTAAAATAAATAGAATGTAGAATGCAGAATGTAGAATGTAGAAACCAGCAACCACCTGCCTGCCGCAGGCAGGGCAACCAGAAACCAGAAACCAGAAACCAGAAACCAGAAACCAGAAACAATACCTAATAACCTATAAAAATATATCAAATGAAAGTTGGCATTATTATTTGCGATCGCTACCAGACATGTGGGGGCGGTAAATGTTTTAGATCAGTACAAAACCGAGAAGGTGCATTTTCAATCTATTCAAAGGATGAGCCATTGGAAGTGGTCGGATATTCGACATGTGGCGGTTGTCCGGGCGGTAATGTGGAATATGTTCCCGAAGAAATGATCAAAAATGGGGCTGATGCTATCCATCTTGCAACCGGTTTGGTTGTTGGATATCCACCTTGTCCTTATATCAACGATTTCAAACATTTTATTGAGGTAAAATATAAAACAAAAGTTGTACTTGGCACCCATCCAATTCCTTTGAAATATAAAAATGTTCATGAAAAGCTTGAAATGTGGGGGAATTGCAATATGTCGGAATGTGCAGGACATTTATTGTCGGAAAGTGAGGAAATGATGGAGTCCTATAATTAGTTTTTTAAATAAGAATATTTTACCAGGATTAAGGCAGACATCCATGCTTAATCTTTGTTAATACTTTTTTGTAATATGTTAAAGCTGGTTGTAAAATAGTTAATTTTATCGACCTTATTTTCGACTATGCCCATAAAACCCCAACTTAAGGGATATGCCTTTGCATTACTAGCTACCATTGGTGGTTCAACTGTTTACATATTTAGCAAAGCAGCTTTTAATCAAATCAGTTTGGCTCAATTTGGCGTTTACTGGTTTGCAATGGCCATTGTTTGGAATACCTTATTTACCCTTCGCTCAGCCGAGCACCGTCAGTTTCATATACTTACACCTAAAACGATCAAGGTACTGATCCTGATAGGCTTTATTGAAATTATTGCAACCGGTACATTTTATGCAGCAATCTCAGTCTCTGTAAATCCCGCAATTCCATCATTCCTCCGGAATATGGAGTATATTTTTGTCACCCTTATGGGGGTCATTCTATTAAAAGAACGATTTACATTTATCGAAGTGTTGGGTATTTTGCTTACAATAATTGGAGTACTGGTCATCAGTTATCATAAAGACGTTTCGGTTGAGTCGTATTTTAAAAGTAGCGCAGGGTTAATGCTCATTTCAACAATTTTTTATGGGGTACGAACCATTACAGTAAAACTGCATATTCAAAATATTACACCTACCATTTTAGCCATAAGCCGTGCCATTTTTTTATTAATTGCAGCCCTGATCATGTTGGAAATTTTAGGACAGGGCTTTGCGATACCAACTAAAGCATTGATTAATATAACGATTGGATCTTTCCTCGGACCATTCCTAACTTCTTTAAGCCAATATAATGCCCTCAAATATCTTGAGGCTTCTCGATCAGCAATAATACAAAGTACTACAGCACTTTTTGTCCTTATAGGTGCTTATTTATTCTTTGGAAGATTTCCAATGGGGTATCAACTGGTAGGTGGCGCCATTGCCATTGCAGGCCCTATGATCTTGATTATGGGTAAGAAAATCAACTTCAACCGGAATCACATACAAAGAGTTAGAACATAGCATAGAACGAGATTCAGCGTTCTTCTACTTTCCATTTTTTTATCAAAAAAGCTTTTCAACTATTGATTGAATTCATTTCATCATGCAAACTACATCATGAAATCAAATATTTTTATAGCGCATATTGATTAGAGGAGGCATCATCAGATAAGAAGATGTTGGAAGGAGATTGATAATTATATCAAGTAGAGTAGATTCTCAAGATTGCGTTCTTAAATACCTATTCTATAGCTAAATTTCACCAAAAATATGTTGTGTGGTTTCCCAGCAAACAAATCATGGAAACTATTATTGAAGTTTGAATCGGAATTATCATTATAGCCTGATCGTGTTTGATTCCAAACCAGATAAACCGAAGAACCCGGATTATATTCCCATCGGATAACCAGATTTGATAAAAATTCCTGTACATTAAAATCAGGTTTTTTAATTGTATAATCAACAACACCATCAGCCGATTCATCAATTTCATATGTGTCATTGATAAGGCCACTGATTTGATTGGAATTAAAGACATGGAACCTATTGCTGTAGTTCGAATTCATTGGATCTGTGATCACTTTGTAATCTTTGTATT
Organism: Bacteroidota bacterium; assembly: GCA_018816945.1. NCBI lineage: Bacteria > Pseudomonadati > Bacteroidota > Bacteroidota bacterium. Next base: position 80,772 of record JAHIVC010000069.1, read on the forward strand.
TTCCGTTGGCAAAAAATGGCTGACCCCAATACTGTAAGGTTAAATCGGGAGTCAAATTGTAACTTAAGCGAATTGATGCACTGATGGTAGTTTGATTTAAACCCGCAAAAATATATCGATCGTTATTGTTATATGTCAAATGATCAATATATTGTAATTCCCTATATGATTTAGAATACGAAGGATTCACGGAAACGGTTAAATTATTTATCGGTTTATAGGTTAGCCCGGTTTCGAATGAAAAACCATTTGAACTCAGCTCAAATCCATTTGAAAGTCTGGAATAAAGATGAACAGATAATTTTTTTCGTTCATCAGAATTTACACTAATCTGAACCTGAAAATCACCTTGAGAGCGCATCCTGGGACCACCACGTAAAACTGTATTTGAAATTCCATTAGTATTTATATTCATATGACCCCAAACATTCCAGAAGTTTTTTAGGTTCATGTTGGCATTCAATTCAAATCCATGTCCTAATAAATTTCCTCCAAAATCCCATATATTATAAAGATCTGAACTGATATTCCAATTGCGGTAAATTCCTTTTGGTTCCCAAACGCGATATTGCCCCCAGTACATCGCGAATAACTGATCTGCCTGACGGAGATAACCCATATCGTTCAATTCAAAGCCCGGTGTTTTCCACAGAACAACTGCCAAATGCGACCAATGTCCTTTTTGTCTGAATACTTGTATTCGTCCGCCGGAGCCCATTAAAGAGGTTTTGTCGGGATCATAATTGGTGTAATTATTATCAGATCTTTGATAGTATCTGGCTGATGATTCCTGTGTGGTAGTGATCGCTTCTTTGGTTCCGTTTACCTGGCTAATAGCTGCACTAATATTGAACATCCAACTTTTATTTTTATAATATTTTGTAAAATCAATGCCACCGGTAAGCGCTGATTTATGATAATTTTCTTCTGTTATCTCATCCAATTCCCTTATTGTACTTGTTACCATTCCGCCAATAATAGTGTTTCCATTGTCCGAATCCTTTTGAATTCTGCCGAGAAAATAATTTGTTAAGGGCTCTACTTTTTCAAATCTTCTAAAACCATTGTTATCAATCTCAGCTCTAACTTCGGCAGTAACACTTTCTATTACCCCAATAGATAATCCATTACTGGTTTTACCAGTTAGTTTTGCTGCACTGATAATCGGTGTGAAAAGCGGTACTTTGGCGTATTCATTGTCATTTATATCAGGATAAAGCCTAGGTCTTCGGCCAATTCGCCTGGAATAAAAAAGGTTATCGTTACCTACACCTCCGTCTCCTATACCAATTCCGAAGGAGGTAATGTTGGCACCTTCAATAAAGAAGGGTCTTTTTTCACTAAAATAAGTTTCATAAGCACTTAAGTTTACTTCTGAAGGATCTGCTTCGACTTGTCCAAAATCAGGGTTAATGGTTAGGTCCAGTGTTAGATTATTTGTGACCCCGATTTTGGCATCAATACCCCCGTTAGCGTCTCCGCCTTTGCCATCTGCAAAAGGGTTTTCTGAATCGGCTTCATAGCTTTCCAGCTTTGCAACTCCGTATGGGGTGATATCAAATATTTTACGTGGTTTGATGGTTTCCAGGCCACCGAGCTCTCCAAACAGATGCACCAATCCATTAGCATCTTTAGGAACATGCTGCCAGAAATCGAGTTCATAGTGACGATAGGTTTGTCGAAAAACCTGCAGACCCCATACCCCGTCTGACTCTTTCTCAAATCGTAATTGACTAAAAGGAATTTTAAATTCAGCGATCCAACCGTCTTCAACTAAATTGACTTTAACCCACCAATTTGCATTCCATGATTCATCTTCATTATCTCCATCTTCTGTCAGCATTTGATCAAATTTAACACCACTTGCTGTGACTGCAAACATAAAAGCAGTACGCAAATCATGATAACTATCGAAAGCAATTCCCATAAAATCACCGTCAGGATTATCACGTCGTGTAAGTCGTTGGACAATGCTGTCAGGGCTCGTGTCGAAGGCTTTCATCCCCAAATATAAATTGTCCTTGTCGAATAATATTTTGAATTCTGTTTTTTGAGTTGCCGGCTCAGCATTGTATGGTTCATGTTGTGTAAAATCATCGAGCCACACTCCAAGTTTCCATGCTTCATCGTTTAATATCCCGTCTATTACCGGAGGATTTTGTATGAATGTAGCATTGTACTTCTTTTTGATTAAATCTTGCCCAAATGTTACATAGCTTATTAAAGCGAATACAATTAAAAAAAATGCCTTTCTCATAATCTTCAGTCAAATCAATTGTTAGTTTTATTCTGTTTGTAAGACTCCTTTTTATGATTTTTGTTACAATATATTGTTTAAATATTTTTTCTAGAGCAAGAATTACAGTTCATATTCTGAGTTTTGAATTTTTAACCTATCCCAATAAAATATAAAAAATTTAATATCGTTGAATATATCAACACGTGTATGTAATTTCAACACGCATGCTAACGTGCAGATTAATAGTGCTATGGATGATAATACCATATGCGGTGTTGAATAATGCAATATTATTTTGTGAGATGAATAAATAAGGTGTTGTTGTAATGTGCAGATAATCAATTCTATAGGATTAAAAATTTGCTTTGGCACTATAATTGACTTCCCAAATTCATAAATAATAACATAATGATAATATAGAAAAGTTATGTTCCTTTTTTGAAGAATTTATTTAAAAAATCAAAGCAATGAAAAAGTTAATCTATTTATTTATCGGATTATTGATGCTAATAAGTATTTGTCCGAGCAGCAATGGAACTGAAATCAATAATGAAATTTCTAAGGAAGGATCTATGACCGTTTTATGCTCACCTGATTTATTTAATTTAACGAACAGATGGGTTGAAGAATATGGCAAATTGAATCAGGATTTAAAAATCAAAGTACTTAAAATTGACCATAATTCTGTTGACAAAGCTTACAGCTCAGGTTTTAATGTGAGTTTGGTTTCGGAAAGTTCTTTATACTTACTTAAGAAGCCAACGAATTTATCGCTTGTTGTTGGTAGAGATATTTTAGTTCCTATCATGAATGCGAATAATCCTTTAAAAACTGAAATTTTAACTCAAGGGATTTCTTCAGGAAAACTTGCCGGGTTTTTTAAAAGCCAAGGGGATCATAATTGGGGTTCGCTTTTGAATATTGAATCAAATTTTCCTATCCATTATTATAAATCAGATAATGATGAGCTTAGTTCTGCCGTTGAAGAATTTTTAAAAATGAATGGGATAGCCATTGAAGGAATAATTGTCGCTAATAATCAGGAAGTAATTACGTCAGTTCAGAAAGATATTTATTCCATTGCATTTTGCAGGATCACAGATGTTATAAATCCTATGAATAATGAGATGCTTGAAAATATCACCTTACTGCCAATAGATAAGAATGGGAATGGTAAAATGGACTCTTTTGAACAGATTTATAATGATTTGAATGCATTTTCAAGAGGTGTTTGGATTGGGAAGTATTCAAAGGAATTGGTCACAAATATTTATGCTGTTTCTAACCAAAATGTTGATAATGGTAAAGAAAAAGAATTCATCAAATGGATGCTTACCGATGGACAACAATTTTTAAGCACCGATGGATATTCTGAATTGATGCTTAGCGAGCGACAATCTAAATTAGATGTATTATATAATGATAAGATAATTCTTAACGCAATCGAAAACCTGAACTATAGTCGTCAAAGAGTTGGTCTTTTCATTTTAATAATTGCAACCATTATAGGTTTAATAGTCGGTTCAACTTTTTATTTCAAAAGACAAAAAAGTACAGAAAAACCGACTTTAATTTCAAAACCGATTGGGTATTTTGATGCAAAATCAATAAGTGTTCCTAATGGATTATTTTTCGATAAAACCCACACCTGGGTATATATGGAAATGGATGGTGTTCTAAGAATAGGAATAAATGATTTTATTACCAGAATTACAGGTGACCTCACAGGTATTAAGATGAAGAATCCAGGGGAAGAAATAAGGAAAGGAGATACTATAATCACACTTATTCAAAATGGGAAACAATTAAACATCAAGTCACCGGTTTCTGGTATTATTAGTCAACAAAACGAAAAACTAAACGCAAATGCCGCTATTATTAAAGAATGTCCGTATTCTGAAGGCTGGGTTTATGTAATTGAGCCGACCAATTGGTTTCGTGAGATTCAGTTTTTATTCATGTCTGAAAAATTCAAAAAATGGTTAATCTCCGAATTTACCCGACTCAAAGATTTTCTTTCTCAAACCCAAAATATGCCTTTAGTGCTTCAAGAAGGAGGTGAACTTAAAGAAGCTATACTTGCAGATTCTCGACCTGAAGTATGGGAAGATTTTCAATCCAATTTTATAGATACCGCTTTATAAAGAAAAGCTTATTGAAATTTTTAATTCATAATAATATTTAAAACCATGAGTATTAATCGAAGAAATTTTTTTAAGTTCCTTAGCCTAACAGGACTAACTCTAGCTGTTGGAAAGGAATCTGTTGCCCAATCTGATAAGAGCCAGGAAGTAGATTTCTTAAGCATCCTATACGATTCAACCCGCTGTGTAGGATGTCAAAGTTGTGAATTTGCCTGTGCCGAAGCGCATGATTTACCTGAGCCTGTGGGTTCACCTGAACCCGGTATAATCCGTAAACTTGATGAGACCAATCGGTGTGTGATTAATTGTTACAACACTTCGAAAGGGGAGATATATGTAAAACAACAATGCATGCATTGCAACGAGCCGGCTTGTTCTTCAGCTTGCCTCACAAATGCCATGCATAAAACAAAGGAAGGCCCGGTGATCTGGAGAGACAATAAGTGTATGGGATGCCGGTATTGCATGATATCCTGTCCATTTGATATTCCTAAATTTGAATTCTATAGCGTAAATCCAAAAATCCAGAAATGCAATATGTGTTTCGACAGGCTCGAAGAAGCTAAAATACCGGCCTGTGTCGAAAATTGTCCTGCTGAAGCGTTAGTTTTTGGAACGAGAAGAGAATTGATAAAGGAAGCCAGAAAAAGAATAGTTGAAGATCCGGATACATATGTAGATCAAATTTATGGCGAACATGAAGCCGGTGGCACTGGCAGCCTGTATTTATCATCTGTGCCATTTAACGAACTGGGATTTAGAACGAACCTTCACAAAACCTCTTACCCTGAATTGTCCAAGGGATTTCTTTATAGTGTACCAACCATATTTGTCCTTTGGCCCGCACTATTATTAGGAATAAATGAAGCCACTAAAAATAATCACGTAAAAGAAGACGAAAATGAGTAATACGAAGTATGCCATTGCAAAGGATAATGATGGTAAAAATATGCTGAAATTTTTATTAGGTGAATTGAAACCAAAAGGTAAAATAATCACGCCTTTTAATATTATATCCGTACCGGTAATTCTGGTCGGAACAGTAATTATTGTCTATCGGTTTATCCACGGATTGGGTTCGGTTTCAAACATTTCGCAAGAAATTCCATGGGGGCTTTGGAAAGGTTTTAATGTGGTAACCGGAGTTGCCTTTGCCGGTGGTGCTTATGTTCTTACATTTATTGTTTACATTCTCAATGTCAAGAAGTTTCACTCGTTGGTTAGGATTACGGTTCTCAACGGTTTTCTTGCCTACATGTTTTATGCCGGGGCTCTGGTTCTCGACTTAGGAAAACCCTGGAATATTATCAACCCGATTATCGGTAACAGCTTTGGTGCCAGCTCGGTTCTGTTTTTGGTAGCCTGGCATTTCTTACTCTACATGATTGCCCAACTGATCGAATTTTCACCGGCAATTGCAGAATGGTTGGGTGCCAGACGGGCTCATAAAATTCTTTCCGGGATGACGCTGGCTGCTGTTATTTTTGGTATTACTTTGTCAACGCTGCATCAGTCTGGTCTGGGAGCCATGTATTTAATGGCCAAAGAAAAAATACACCCTCTCTGGTATTCTGAGTTTATCCCGGTCATGTTCTTCGTTTCCAGTATTTTTGCAGGGCTTTCACTGGTTATTTTTGAAGGCTCCATAAGTAAAAAAGTATTTTCTGATCAGATAAGTGATAAAAACCACAAGGCACACCACGGAATAGTCATCAGCTTTGCAAAAGTTTGTGCCGTTACCATGTTTGCTTACTTTTTTCTTCAGATTCTGGTTTTTGTACACGGTCAACATTGGGATTTATTAAATACATCGATGGGTTATTGGTACCTGACCGAAATGTTGGGATTTGTACTTTTTCCAATGTTGCTTTTCTTCTATGGTTACCGAAGAGATAACTCGTTGTTGGTTAAGATCGCCGCCATCATCACTATGCTAGGGATTATAATTAACCGATTGAATGTGACGATTATAGGTTTTCGATGGGATGCGGTTCCTCGTTATTATCCATCATGGATGGAAATTGTTGTTTCACTGGCTATAATCTTTACCGAAATTTGGATATTCCGATGGATTATTAATCGCATGCCAGTTTTAAGGGAATCTCCCATCTGGGCGAAAAATCAAAAATAAATTAACCTGTATTCTTTTTTTGAATACCTAAAAAATAAAAGCAATGGACGGATTTACTTATCATGATATCTTCCAAACAAAAGGAATAGAATATCTTGTAATTATTGCATTTCTGATTATCCTTATTCCTTTCTGGATCATTATTAATCGAAAAGACATAATCATTCGGAAAATAAAGGAAACATTTGGAATTCTCACATCAGACATTTTAAAAATCCCTAAAGGGGTATTTTTTAGTAATCATCATACCTGGGCTCATCTTGAAAAATCAGGAGTCGCTGAGGTTGGTCTGGATGATTGGTTACTCCATTTAGCCGGAGAAGTCGAGTTTGGTCAGATCAAGGAAAAAGGAGCTGAGATAAAGAAAGGTGAAATACTTACTCAAATAGTTAGTAAAGGTAGGTTCTTGAATATCATTTCACCCATATCCGGGGTGGTTATAGATACCAATCCCATGCTTCGTGAAGATGCTTCAATAATTGGGCAAGATCCATATAAGAAGGGTTGGATCTGTAAAATAGAACCTTCAAGTTGGAAATCCGAAACTTCTTCCTTTTATGTTGGTGAGGAAGCTAAGCAATGGCTTAAGATAGAATTGGAACGGTTTAAAGATTTTATTTCCATTTCGTTGGCTAAAAACCATCCTGAAAGCTCCTTGATTATAATGCAGGAAGGTGGAGAACTTCGCGATCATCCACTTTATGATTTACCTAAGGATGTTTGGCAGGATTTTCAAAAAATATTTTTAGATAGTGAGGTATAAAAGATTGTACAAAACTGGTGATTTATCACCAGTTTTTTGTACTTTGTAGGCTATATTTAAATCTCTGGCATCTTGTAATCATTTCGTGATATGAATTTATTCAGGCAAAAAAGTAAGATTGGTTTCGAAAATTCATTTATGCACAAATATTTGAGGTTTCATTCTTCGATTTATGGCAGGGTTGTTTATATCATTACTATACTTTCAGTAATCCTTTTTCTTTCATTCGGTATCATTTTCAGATCAGTTTATCGGGAATATTTAAATACGGTAATTCGCCAAAGCGGAAACAATGTCGGGTCGGTAGTAGAAGGTGCTTTATATTATTCCATGCTTACGAACGACAAGGGCAGCCTCCAAAGTACGATGGATATTATCAATACCATGAATGGAATCGATGAAGTAAATATGTACGATAGCAAAGACAGCTTGGCTTATTCTTCCTTTTTTTCTGATTCTATTAATTCAGGCAACCCCAATTGTGTTGCCTGTCATGATGATTTAAACGAAATGTTTGTCTGGAATGAGAAATCGTATAAAATTATAGATATAAAAAGTGCCTGTAGTATGAATAAGACCGAAAAAGGTCACAGGCAACTTCTGATCCGAACCCCGATCATGAATGAAAAATCATGCTATCTCAGTTCATGCCATGCGCATAATGAAAGTGATGAACTTCTTGGTTCGCTGATTATTAAAATTCCATTAAATGATCTTGATACCGCTATTCAAAAATCTTCTGCCGAATTTTTTATTCTAGCCATATTAACCACAATTCTTTTAGTGTCCTTTTTGATTTTATTTACCAGTGATAAAATTAAAAAACCGTTGAATGCCATTATCCAAGCAAGTGAATCTGTTGCCAGAGGTGATAAAAGCACAAGATTGGAAATTAAACCCAATCTGCTGGATGATATGAGATTGGTGTCACAGGCCTTCAATAATATGCTGGATAATTTGAATGCGGCCAATATTGAGCTCGAAAACTGGTCGCATCAGCTTGAATACAAGGTACAAAAGAAAACCGTGGAACTTTCAGAAATTCAGCAGGAGTTAATACATATTGAACGGATTGCTTCACTTGGGAAATTGTCATCATCAGTTGCACATGAAATAAACAATCCGCTATCAGGTGTATTAACTTATACAAAGCTGGTTCATAAGCAACTTGAAAAATTGGAAATGGATTCAAAATCAAAGGAATCGATGTTGAAATATTTGAAGGTGATAGAGGCTGAAACAAAACGTTGTGGGGACATTGTAAAGAGTCTTTTGGATTTTTCGAGGAAAGATGAAGTAAATTTTGAAAATAAATCACTTCACAAGATTTTAAAAGATGCCTACGATTTGATGGCACATCAAATGAAAATATTGAATATCAATTTTTATGTTGATTTTACAGCCTCGAATGACTTGATAAGTTGTCGTGAAAACCAAATAAAGCAAGCTAGCATTGCAGGTTTAGTGAATGCCTCCGAAGCGGTATCACAAAATGGTGAAATAGTGATGAAAACTTCTAATCCTGATAAGGATCACATAAAGCTTGAAATTATTGATAATGGCGTAGGAATTACCCCTGATGATATACCACATATTTTTGAACCATTCTTTTCTGCCAAACAAAAAGTAAGTGGGATTGGTTTAGGACTAGCAATTGTTCACGGTATAGTTCAAAATCATAAAGGTAAGATTGAAGTGGATTCAGAACTGGGTAAAAGAACTACCATTTCCATTATTTTACCATTAGTAAAAATTTAACGGATTGATTATGTCAAAAAATATTTCAATACTAATCGTTGATGATGAAGAATCTGTAAGGGATTCATTATACAACTGGTTTATCGAAGATGGTTATCGTGTCGAATGCGCCGGTAATGCTAAAGAGGCATTGTCTATTATCGAATCCAGAGAATTTGATATCGTACTAGCGGATATTAAAATGCCCGGCATGGATGGATTGGAAATGCATCGTAGAATAAAAGCGCAAAATAAAGAAACCATCGTCATAGTTATGACTGCATTTGCATCGGTTGATACAGCTGTTCAGGCCTTAAAAGATGGTGCCTACGATTACATAACCAAGCCATTTGATCCTGACGATCTTTCACATCTGGTTAGAAATGCTGCCAAACAAATTACTTTAAAAGCAGAAAATGAAGCCTTAAGGAACAAAATGAATGAGCTTGAAAATGTCGAAGACATTATCGGGAAAAGTGAAGGTATGCTGAAAGTGCTCAAGGAAGTTAAGAGTGTGGCGCAATCTAATTCTTCCGTTATCATTACCGGAGAAAGTGGTACAGGAAAAGAACTTATTGCCAGGGCCATTCATTTTAATTCTTCCCGCAGGTATTTCCCTTTGGTAAGTGTTCATTGTGGAGCTTTGACGGAAAGTTTGCTGGAGAGTGAATTGTTTGGTCATGAAAAAGGAGCATTTACAGGTGCCATGTATAACCGAAAAGGCAGGTTCGAAATGGCCGATGGCGGAACGATATTTCTTGATGAAATAGCTACAATTTCTTCAAAAACACAAGTAGAATTGCTACGTGTGCTGGAATCGAAGAGTTTTATGCGGGTAGGGGGTAATAAAGAAATCAGTTCCGATTTCAGGGTGATTTGTGCAACCAATAAAGATTTGAAAAAGATGGTGGAGAACGGAACATTCAGAGAGGATTTATTTTATCGGTTGAATGTGGTTAATATCAATATCCCACCGCTTCGCGATAGGGTAGAGGACATTCCAATGCTGATGAATCATTTTATAATTAAGTATTGTACTGCGATGAGCAGGGATATGGTCACAATTGAACCGGCAGCCTTAAAACGCCTGGAGGAATTTGAATTTCCGGGTAACGTACGTGAACTCGAAAATATGATCGAACGTGCCATTGTAATCGGGAATGGGAAAGAAATCCGTTTGGCAGATCTTCCGATGGGGAAAGACATCATTTACAGTTCAGTTGAAAGTTTGGATGATCTTGAAAAAAAATACATACTGCAAATTCTAAACAAGTATGATTGGAATATTACCCGTTCCGCTAAAGCCCTAAAAGTTGACAGGGTAACCCTTTACAATAAAATCAAAAAATACGATTTGAACGCAAGCAAGACATAAAAACTTAAATTTAAGATGGGCTTGTAACCGGATGAAAAGACTGTCACCCGACTAAATATTAACTGTTTTAAAATAACTAACCTTTCGTTTATAAATTGGATAAGCATAACATCATATTGATTGCTCATGGACAATTCGAAACCAGCTTTCTGAGAGAAATAGCTGAAGAAGTAGCATTTGAGTATAATTGTTCCGTAGCTGTTCAAGAGAGTCAACTCGATTTGACGAATTTTTATGATCCTACACGCCGGCAATATGATGGGTATAAGTTACTTAAGGAAATCGAAGGAATGAATATTGCCGGTTATAATAAAAAGATTGGGTTATTTCGGGTCGATTTGTTTATCCCTATTCTCACCTATATTTTCGGTCAGGCTTTCTTTAAAGGTAATTCAGGAATTGCTTCACTTTACCGACTCAAAAATGAGCAATACGGAATGAAGACCGATCAGAATTTGCTTTTTTATCGTTTCAGAAAAGTCATCATTCATGAAATTGGTCATACTTTCGGATTGATTCATTGCCATGTTCCAAACTGTGTCATGCGATCAAGTACCTACGTGGAGGATATTGATCAGAAGAGGAATCATTTGTGCAATAACTGCAGGGAAGAGATGATGAAACACTGATCTTTTATTTTATTGCTGATTTGACGATATTTTTAAATTCCCCTTCGGGTGGAATTCTGACTGCTGTGTCAGGCATGTTGCGATGTCGTCGAATTAAATGGTTGAACCTGATTGCTGCAGTCAAGTTTGTAATTAAATACTACAACTTTTATTAATATTTTTTTCTATAATTGAAAAGGAATTCAAAAATGTATAACGCCGTCTTTTGGTTATTCTTTGCAGCTCTTATCGCAAATCGGCGGGGTGGATGTTTTCTTACACATGCACCACATTACTTCTTGGTTTTTTTCAAAGGTAACGGCACAAGGTTTTTTACTTGTTCCTCTATGTGATCCATCGCAAAATGGTTGGGTAGAACTATTTCCGCAGGCACACCAGTGATATTCACCGGCCTCCATACTCATTAATTTAGATTGTACATCCTTTTCTTCTGGTTTATTTTTCATAACTAGCTGATGGTAAATTAATATTAAATTTCATTTGTATATGTTTCTGAAGTCATAGAAAAAGATTTTATTATTATATACAATTGACCTCTAAAAATCTCAAAAAGTTCTATAAAGCGAATATCGGAAAACTTAGGCCTTTTTCATAATAAAAAAACTTATATTTTATAAGATTTATTAATCCCTTTTTCCATGCTTGCCGATCTAAAAAACTAAAAGTAAGTTGTGATTTAAATATGAATAAATTGTTGGTGATTTTGTTTATAAATTTTAAAAGCACTTGCTACAGAATGGTTTCAAGTGGCTGATTATAAGTGTCATGGGTAGTAATCCCGAATCATCGGGAGAACTTACGACCTTCCCGACTTCTAGTCGGGACGCGCTAACCAGATTTTATAAAAAAAAGAGTCTTAGCATGTTGCTAAAACTCTTAGTGTCATGGTGTTAATCCCGAATCTCCGGGAGAACTAACGACCTTCCCGACTTCCAGTCGGGACGCGCTAACCAGATTGTATCAAAAAAAAGAGCTTCATCATCGTGTTGAAACTCTCAGTGTCGGGGTAGTAAGATTCGAACTTACGACCTCCTGCTCCCAAAGCAGGCGCGCTAACCGGACTACGCTATACCCCGTTTATTTTTATTTAATAAGTATTTTAAAGAACAATTTTATTTTCCAATCCTACGACCTTCCCGACTTCCAGTCGGGATGCGCTAACCTGATGGAGTTTATCCCGAAGATTCGGGACTATACCCCGTATATTTTTATTAATAAGTATTTTAAAGAACAATTTTATTTTCCAATCCTATGACCTTCCCGACTTCCAGTCGGGACGCGCTAACCGAATGGAGTTTATCCCGAAGATTCGGGACTTATACCCCGTATTTTTTTATTTTAATAATTATTTAAAAGAACAATTCTCCTTTTGTTTGCGGAGAGGGGGGGATTCGAACCCCCGGTACCAGTTGCCCAGTACGACAGTTTAGCAAACTGTTGGTTTCAGCCACTCACCCACCTATCCAATAGAGGACTGCAAAAGTATAAAAAGCTTTTGTATTCACAAATGTTTTTTCCACTTTTATTCTAATTATTTTAATGTTCTTTTTAAAGTAGACATATTAAATTCTTTACGAAATTTGCATAAAATACCTGATAGAAACTATGAATGATTCAAAAAATATTGAGATCAAGGCTCGTTGCATAGATTTAGAACGCATCCGAAAAATTCTTCTTGATAAAAAGGCTGAATTTATTGGTGTCGATCATCAAGTTGACACTTATTTTAAGGTTAATTCAGGTAGATTAAAATTACGGGAAGGTAATATTGAAAATAATTTGATTCATTATCAACGACCAGATCAGCTTGGACCGAAACAAAGTGATTTTACGTTATTTAAAACAGAAAGTGGTTGTGAATTAAAAAAAATACTCAACAAAGCACTTGGCATTATGGTAATTGTTGATAAAATACGTGAAATTTATTTTATTGATAATGTTAAATTTCATCTCGATCAGGTGAAAGATTTAGGTAGTTTTATAGAAATTGAGGTTATTGATAAGCAAGGAGTATTAAATGAAAATGATATGCTAATGACTTGTCAGTTTTATTTGAAATTGTTTTTAATTAAGAAAAATCAATTGATTGAGAATTCATATAGTGATATGATTTTAAAGATGTAAACCTCTCGTTTTAAGTAAGAATTTTAATTTACTTAACATCAGTTATTTGATTTTTTGCCTCCAGATTTTTCTGAGTCGTAGTGAAATTTGTTTGAATATTTTATTTAATTGTCAGAATGATAGGGGATAGAGACCTTTCATCATTAAAAGGCCCTACTGCAACAATATTATCAAATAATAAATTTTGCCCTCGGTTTGTAATTTCAATTTGTGCAATCATTTCCTCAGTTAATAATCCATTGTTAGAAATATATTGATATATATTAAATCCTTTTTGAATTGTTAATTTAAATGATTTTATTTCAAAAGTTAGATCAAAACTAAAATCGGACGGCATTTTTGGAACAATGGCACCAGCTGCAAGCAGAATCTCTCGATTTATAAAACCTTCCTTAATATTTGCAATTGTTGCTATTGGATCAGGTAGCCGTTTAATCCTAAAATTTTGTGAACCCATTTCTTTTTTAATTCCGTTGATGATTGCCGAAATCGTTATTACGGTATACCTTTCATCGGGAGGAACCGTTACAGTCCATTTATCAGATGAAAGACCGGCAGTTATGGTCCCTTTCGAAATTACCGGATGGAGATTTTCCTTAGAAATCCCTGAAACTGAAATGGAAACTGTATTCTCAACACCGATATATAATACATTCATTTCTGCCACTGAGATAGTAACTGAAGGTTCTGCTACTACATATTGATTAGAAAAATGATAATAATTTGTTTCACCGGATGAAGTTTTTACTCCAATAACCCCGGCATATTTATTTATACCTGTCTTCCGTGCAGGTAGACGGATATCAGATTTTCCATCAATACTACTAATCAGTTCTGCTTTGCTTAGTTCACTAATTGGAAGTGAATCCACATCTCTCATTAAATATATTTCAGGGCTCTGGCTTGTGTCATAAGCTGCAACAATCACTTCTGCCTTATATTCATCTCCAACAAAAATGTAATTATTATCCGGTAGAACTTTTGCATCAATTTTATCATAGCTAAAATCTTCGGCATTTATTTCATCCATTAACTTATTTACAATTTCAAATTCCGCATCATATACTTCGGTAATAATTTTATTTAAAATCGTGATATCTGCAGCCAGTATTGTGTTGTAAAAATGATGAGCTTCCCAATTCTGTCTTTGTCCATCAGCATTAAAGTAAGTACTATCAGTAATGAGTCCAAGCTTTAAGTCATTTCTATCTTTGGGATTTATCAGCTCAATCATTTTTTGACGATGTTCGATAATCTTTTCCTTTAAGTATCTTGATTTTCCTTGTGAACCATCATGGGAATCACCCATAAGATAGGCTGTTGTTAAACTATAATTATCTTTACTTTTTAAGTTTCTAATTTCAATTGTTTTTGCTGAATCTATTGATATTTTTTCAGTTACTGAAATCAACTCATATCGAAGGTTACTGATAAATTCAATCATTTTTCCAGAAAGGGATTTTGCTTCCCTGGCTTTATCCCAATAAGGCTTAACCTCATGCTGATTTAACTGGTACATTTTTTCAAAAGTGCCATAAGTGCTTTGAAGCCTCTGTGAAAATTTCTCGTTTGTTAATACTATACTTTCATTTACAACCAAAAACGCATCAATCACTTCTTTAGAAACATTAATTGCTAATAAGGCCGTAAGCACAAGGTACATCATAGCAATCATGCGTTGTCTGGGTGTTTCTTTTGCTCCTGCCATTTGTGTTATTGGGTTATTGTATAATCGACATATATGGTGCTAATTCCTGGTTGAATTTTAGCATAATCTGTAATTTTAAAAGAAAATATAAGTTGATGACCTTCATTTCTTCCTGAACCTGTATAGCTGGTTCCTATATTATCAATTAACGTCTTAGGAATATGCGATAATTGCACATTCCCGACCGGTTTACCTATTTTTCCATTACTAAATCCTCGGTATCTTTTTGCTTCTATGTATAACTCCAAACCTTCTGGTACACTTCCTGAAGATATATTTACTGATATAGAGGCAGTAGGATCAGATGCTCCAATCAATAAGGTATAATTTAACCATTGAGAATCATCAACAATTATCTGCCCTCGGCTACCTGCATTGTTTATTATCGCTAAATCTAAAAAAATAGGTGTCTTTTTTGAAATAGACAATTTATTCTGAGCAGACATATAATTTATACTCATGACCATGAATGCGCAAATTATGATTCTTAAATTTCTCATCTTTTTTATCAAATTTTTATAAGGAACATACTTGAATTAAATTATTTTCTGAAATTTTATTTTACGCACTTCTTTTTTAATAAGTACTTCGACTATTTTTACTTCTCCTGATGAAAGTTCAACTTTAAGTTCTTTGGTAACCAGCTGATAACCTGAAGGAATACCTTTATCATAGACTTTTAATTGCCAGACTCCAGTTCTGAGATCTTCAAAATTAAAATACCCAGTTTTATTTGAAAAAACCCTATAAACTTCATTTCCTTTACTGATTTCTATAATAAGGTTTCCTAATTGCTCCTTAACAGGAATATATTCTCGGCTGTTGATGTTAGAATCTTCCTGAATAATTATTTTACCAGTTATTCTGCTTGATTTTGTGAGTACTATTTCAAAAACTTTAGTCTCTCCCGGCAGGATTTCAATCTTATAAGGTCCGGGTGTTTCAGCAATTGTATTTAGACCTGTGATTGCATCGTTCATTAAAAGGTAATATATACCAGTTTTAACAATAGGAAATTCAAAGAATCCATTTTTATCTGTGTGAGCAATATTTCCGGACAGGGTGAATATAATTCCTTCAATATTTTCCACCCCTTTGTTAATCACTCGGCCTTTAAGGCTGCAAATATCTTTCTTTTTCGCAACCGGAACGTTTATGATGTAATTATAGCTTAAAGCAACGCTTAATTCTTTATTATTAAGTGTATTTCTGGTAAGATTGTAATTGGCAGAAAGTCCAAACTCATGTTTATTGTTCATTGCTAAACTAATTCTGGAAGAAATTAAACTCCGATCTTTATAATATTCCTCCATCTCATAATTATTTTGATATTCAAAAACGATACTGAGTTTTTTCCAGAATATTGCATCAAGTGAAGCACCATAATATATTGATTTTAAATCGCGGGTTTTATAATACTGACCTCCTTGGTAATTCGCAAATACATCGAGTGAAAAGCTATTACTTACTTTGTAATCCATTGACAAATAAGATTTGTACACAGTTGTAAGTTCACCTTCTTTATATACCAGTAGATTATTAATCTTTCCCATTTCTCCGTAAAAATTGAGTGCAAATCTTTTTATTCTATTTTGAAAAGTAATCCTCCCTGTGTATTCTTCATAATTAAAGAGTTTTTGTTCGAATCTGTCTTCTCGTTTTCGCTTGTACACAGCAAATCCTAAACTGTTCACTTTTTTGATCCTAAACATAGCCAAGAAACTGATATTTGTACTTAAAGGTGCATTTGAATATATCGTATCTAGGGCACTATTGATATGATTAAGCTCGTAACTGGCCGAAATATTTGATTTGGGAATAATGGACGTGCTAATTCCCGCTGAAAGATATTTTGAATTTGAAAAATATCCTGGAAAATCCTTATCTGCCATGGTATAGTTAAAATAGGTCCTGATTTTCGACCCACTCAACTTCAAACTTCCTTTATATGCCGAAGATGTTTTATCATTTTCCATGCCATTAGCGTATTCAAAATCTAATAAAGCCCATTTGGTAAGATTGGTCGTACCTGATACTGTTAAAAGCTCTACAATAGAATTTGTGATAAAAGTTTTATTTAGGTATCCTAAATTAATTTTGAAATTTTTAGTAGGAAAATAACTGCTGTAAACAGAATATACCTGGGTGACGTTAGGATAATACTTGGGATAATTCAAAAAAGCTCCAAGCATTAATTTTTTAAAAATGTTCTCAACACCTACTCCTTGCCCATGACGTGATGACTCAGTTAGGTCAGTCAATCTGTAATTATGATCACCCACCACTATATTTAAATGATTTGATGAATATTTTGCAAAGTATTCTCTATTTAATCCGAACACAGGATTTCCTTCCTTATCAGGTAAACGCACACGAAACTCTACCATTCTTTTTTTATTTGGAGAGATCATTCCTTTTGCGCTTATATCAAACATATAACCAAATCTTTTTTCTCCATTTCTTTCATCTGAAATGGCCAAACTTCTTATACTAATAGGAATACGATCATAAGCATCAAACTTTTGTGTTATTGACGGAATAACATCGAAAGAAAACGAATTTGTAACTGAAACTTCTGGCTTTCCAACTATAGTTGCTGTCAGGTGCACACTTTTTCTTGTATAAATAAGAATGTCTTTTTTTGTTGAAAATGGGATCCTCATGTTCGCATAGGAATCAGGTTTGATGGAGAGCATTTTATCCTCGACTGATGTTTCGGTGGTGACCTTTGTATTAATATCAATTTCTAAGTTTGACAAATTACGAACCCGGAAATGTACAATTAATGAATCTCCTGCGAACACATAATCCTGAGTTGGCAATGTCTCAATTGCAATCTCATATCTGGGCTTTATTAAAACAGGTATTTTTAATAATTTAACCATTTTGCTATTCATTTTATTGAATACTTCAACCTTTATAGTATCAGTTCCAACCAACGTCGATTCTTGAATATAAAAACTCAAAACTTTAATTTTCTTGCTATTCTTTCCAACCATCACTGATGAATAATCATTTAGTAAACTCCAGGCTTCTGGAGCTGTAATTTTCAAATGAAATTCCTTTGCTGTTTTGCTGTTATTCGTGAGCATGATTACTAAATTTATGCTGGAACCAGGTATTATTTCTTTGACCCCATTTTCGATTAAAGAAGCATCCAATAGCTCCATATCTGTATTATTCTCAGTTTCGATAATTTGATGATCTTTATCAACTATTAATATCTTATCACCATTTGGCTCACGTTCGTTTATTGGTTTATTTGAAGTTCTTTTTAACAGATTGTCAGATTCATCATTTATTTCAACCTCTTTATTAGAAATGAGAGAAGTATTATCAGCAAAATTACCTGGTAGAAAATATTTCTGACCAACAATTAGTTCATCATTGTTTTTGAGAAATGCTTGATTTATCTTTTTAAATTCTGCCAGATTTTTGTCAGGATTTAAACCATTTCGTCGTAGCAATGCATAAATACCTTCCCCCTTTTCTGCAATAGTTGATTTAAGGTTTTCTTGAGCCATTCCAAAAAAACAGAAACCAAATATAAAGAACCATATGAGTGTTAGTTTTCTCATGTTTTTTAGCAAGTTATGCGTCAGAAAAATCCAAAAAAGTCTTGATGTTTCAAGTGATTATTTTCTGGCACTGCTATGCTATAAACCATCTCCAAAAAGCCATATGCAATTGAAAAAGATCAGTACTATACAAAACATAGCATTTGTTGAAGATTTTCTCATGCCAATCTACTCTAAATTAAAAATACTGGCTGGTTTCTTCTTAAACTATAAAGAGGTTCATTCGGGTTGAATTTATTTTTATAAATTCTTGACTTTAGAAATAAAGGACATAGTCAATACCGAACACATCTTCTTCTTTTCCGTCTGCAATAATTAAACATTGGTATGTTTTTTTACTCTCCACACCTTTTAAATTTAAACGGAATCTGACAGAAGTCTTTGGGTATATCCCTTTCTTAGATGAGGTAATAACTTTTACGGATTTACCAGTTTCATCGAAAAGCTCCATCGAAAGTTCGGGAGCGATATAGTGTTGGCCTGTATTGACTATATCGACTGCTAAATACAAATTGTCGCCTTCTGTAATTAGTGTTGGGTTTAAAAAAGTTAATGCACCCATTCCTTTATTTTCTATTTCGGTAACCATTTGTATCGCGTAACGCGTTACAGTATTTATGTTCAGTTCTCCTTTTTGTTCAGGATCAATCGGGTTCACCCCTTCAATCATTATTATGCTCCAAAAAGTTCCGCTCAATGTATCGGTTTTTGGAATAACAATTTCGTATTGAATGAAACGATTTTCTTTCCCCTTTACAATTAAAGTTTTAGGACTGTAATTAATCCACGATGCGTTTGATCTTTCATGCGTAACAGGTTCATCATAAAAAGTGTAATCTTCATAATTATAGAGTAAATCTGTCTGATAGATTCTCACTTCCTGATCCATTTCTTCACTATTGTGTAATTTGATTTCTCCTCTAATAGTATCTCCCCCTATACCACTATGTAGATGTTTTAGGCTACCTAAAACCTCTATTGATGCCAATGATAATAAAGGCAGCATGCCAATAAAAATCAATGCAAGACAATATTTTATTTTTTTCATAATTTTAAATTTTATTTTTTAATTATCATATGCCTGCCTATCGGCAGACAGAAAATGCCCTATAATCATCTCTGTTGTATAAATTTATTTTATGGGCATTTCATCTATTTCTTTATTAAATTGAATTATTAATTCCTTCCGGTGTAATGGTTTGCATAAGATAACTCTTCCATTTATTAAATTTTAGCATCTGTTTAAATGATTAAAATGAGGTAATTCACGCTTTGAAAATTCAACAGTTTTGATTTTAAAGAAGAATTACTTCAATACAGGATCAGAACCTGAATAACTTAAATAGAGGATTTGTAAAATGAAAGATCACTTTCGATGCGAATAAAATGCGGCAGATAAATCCGCCGCATTTCAACCATTCTTCGGCAAAACTTTAATAACATTAGTTTAAAGGTCATGCACGAAGGTTTATTTCACACACGGAAATAAATCTTAAAAAATAACACGCTCTAAAGAGCTTGTTTTACAATGCCGCTGTAAGTGTTAAGGTTACGATAAGGCTGGCTGACGCAGTAGCACGGATGTCTGCATAATTTGCTGATGGATTATCAAGGCCCCATGTGTATTTCATTCTGTATCCATCATCAGCTGCTGTTCCCGAATAACAACTTCCGATATTGCTAACTAGTGTTGCATCGCTGGTTGTTAATGTCACATCTGTTGCGACAGGTGTTCCAACGGTACCTACTGCATTGGCATTAGGATTTAAAACTCTTGCTGTCAGAGTTGTTCCTCCAGGTAAGGTTCCGGTAAACTTGGCGCTAAGGGTGCGTGGTGCTGCATCAGAAATTACAGATGAAAATTGCACATACGCACTTGAATCAGAAATACTACTTTGAACGGCCTCCCCAGCAACAGTTGCTGCACTCAGGGTTAAATTTACACCTCCGCTTGTTGTGGCAAGCAAAGCTACCTCCGGCAATCCCATTGTAATATTGTGAGAGGTTACATTATCTTGGGTGTGTGCTTTTGTAACAGATAAAAAACATCCCCCAATAATTCCAATTACAATAATTAATTTTTTCATTTTCGTGTGTTTTATGGTTTATTAATTTTTAATTTGAATACATTCTGTTTTTATATTTGTTGACATAAAAAACAGATTCATTCATTAGTTAGTTCTGAAAAAAGAGGAATAGTAACCTTAAGATTTTGAGTTATTTAAAAAATCCGCAATATGCTTATATCATGGTAAAAATAACTGATATCAACTCAGAATTTAGCACCGTTTTTAGTTCTGAAACCTCTTAGCTTATCTCTGATTGAATCCTTGTTCTTTGCGATGAAAAAAGAGATATAAATCAAAAAAAGTAAAGTTGAAGTGATTAATTTTTAGTTGCCATTATGAGCGGTTATGGTGTAAACAATGGTAATATTTACTGGGCTTGTGGTTGACTGTATTAAACCATAACTGGCAGGTAGATTTGTAGGTGACCATTTATAAGTGAGCTTATATCCATCGTTATATCCTGTTCCGGTGTAGCAACTCCCAATACCAAGTATTAAATTTTGATCTGTTGAAGAAAGATTAATAGGTGTTGTTACTACATTTCCTAAATTTCCACCACTATTTGTTAAGGTGCAGGGTGCAGCTACAACGCTTAAATTTGTACCTTGAGGTATTGATCCGGAACTAATTCTGGCTGTGACCTCTCGAGCTGTACCACCCGGAACCAGAGATGATAGTTTTAAAAACATATCAGAATTTGATACCGAACTAACCGGTGCTCCCGCCACAGAACCACTCATAGTAAGAACAACCGGTGCATGATTGGTTTCAATCAGAGTGTAATCATTGACCTGAAGTGTAATGATATCTCCGGCAGTAAAACTCTGTGCCAAAGTTACGCTGCTGAAGGATGAAAATATCCAAAATATAAGATATCCAAGTATATTATTTTGTCTCATGATATTAATTAATACCTTAAGTAACCATATAGTAACCAATAGAAAACGAAAAGACTAATAATTCAATGAAAAGCTGATAATAGGGTCAGAAATTCTGATAAAACTGCCTAAAAGCTTAATTTGTTTAGAAAAATATTAATATAAAGTACTTGATTGATCTGGAAGTTGGATGGATTGTATCTTATTCGGCTGATGTAATTGTATAAGTTACAGTAATTTCATAATCTTTATTAGAGGTAAGATTTTTTTCGAAAGGATCAATATTCAACCATGAATACGTAAGTTGATGTCCCTTCTCAACACCTCTTCCTGTATAGCAGCTACCAATATTAGTAATGATATTTTGGGGATAATTTGAAAGCGTAATTTGTGAGACTGGCTCTCCAACTTTTCCCTCACCGGCGCCAACATCATCTCCAATCTTTAAATTAATTAAAGATTCTACAGGTAATTTACCTGAGCTAATATGAACTGTAATATGATTTGTTGACCCAGTTTCGACGATGGATGAGTAATTTAACCAAGTTTTATTTAAGGTAGAAGGTGTGATAACTTGCTCGATCTGGTTCTCTGATTTAAATGTTATCACCTGTCCATTGCCTTTAAAATCTAGTAATGCAACTGCAGGTATTGAAACAGTAATAGTCATTTCGGCAGTATTAGTTCGCTGCGCTGAAATATTTTGAGAAATAAGTACTATTAGAAATAATAACCCATAAAAGGGGTTATTCAAGAGCTTTTTGTTCATATTCATTTACATATGAAATTTTCTTGTCTTAAAATTAATCTAAAGTTAGCACAAAAAATAGCTAAAAATTGTTTACCCATAATATTTACAAAAAATAAAGATGAAAATTTAGGGGTACTTAAATCTTGAGCAGATTTAGGAGAAAAAATCTAAAATACCTGAAAAGAATTACAATTTAATTATGCCTTCTTTAATTGAATATCTAACCATATCAGCATTTGTCTTAAGATCTAATTTTTTAAGAATGTGCTGTTTGTGTGTTCCAACGGTTTTAATACTAATGAATAATTTTTCTGAAATTTCACGTGATGAATTACCTTCAGCAAATAATTTCAGAATTTCAATTTCTCTATTTGACAAGGTATTTTCATCTTTGGTTATTTCTTCTTTTTTAGCTAAATAATCCTGAATTACAATTTCGGTGACTTCCTCACTTAGGTATTTTTTTCCTAAATAGACTGAATTGATTGCTTCAATTAATTGATTATAGGTGCAATTTTTTAATAAATATCCAGAAGCACCGGCATCCAGAATATCTTTTATGTAGTCCTTTTCAATATGCATTGAAAGAGCCAAAATTTTGATGTTAGGGTAGTTGTTTCTGATTTTTTGTGTTGCTTCTATGCCATTTAATATCGGCATTCCTATATCCATTAGCATAATATCAGGTTGATAATCTTTTGCTTTTAAAATCGCATCTTCGCCATTCTCGGCCTCGGCAATCACCTCAATTTCAGAAGAATTAGATAAGAGCTTAACCAATCCCTCACGGAATAATTGATGATCGTCGGCAATAATAATTTTTATTGACATCTTATAAGTTTTTTAATGGAATGATAATCGTTGCTGTAGTTCCTTTTTTTATTTTTGATGATATTTCTAAAGATCCTGCCATGTAATCCAGTCTTTCTTTAATACTGAACAATCCGAAACCGTATTGCCGGATCATATTTGGTTTTGGCTTATAATCAAATCCGGTTCCATCGTCATTTACTGAAATCGATAAAGTATCATTATTGATTCTGCAGGTGATTTCTATTTTATTAGGTTTTGCATGTTTAATAGCATTTGATATTAATTCGCTTATAATCCTATACAACAAAATCCTGATTGCATCCTTAATAACAGGAAAATTATTATCAAATTTAAAAAATGTTTTAACATTGTGCTCTTCCTCAATCTGATTCAATTTCCATTTTAAAGCAGGAATTAACCCAAGTTCAAATAAAATTGGAGGACTCAGATCAAAAGTAAGTGATCTGGTTTTTGCAATTGCCGAATTAATCAATTCAGAACAACTCTCAACAATTTCATTGACTTTTGTTGATGGAGTATGCTTGTTTATGGAGGTCAGATTAATACGGGCAAGCGATAATGTTTGCCCAATTCCATCATGCAAATAACTGGCTATTCTTTTACGTTCTTTTTCTTCAATAAGTGATAATTCAGAATTCAATAATTTTAAATTATGCTGATAATTTAAAATTTCTATTTCTGTTTGCTTACGATTGCTAATGTCTTTGATAACAAGAATAAATTCAAGCGGATTATTCAACTCATCATTAATCAACGATGCTGAAACTTCAGCGTAAAATTCCGAACCATCTCCTTTAGAAAGAAGCATTTCAATATCTTTGACCCTCCCTAAAACCAAAACCTCATTCAACAATTGCCTTAAAGCCGTTGATTTTTCAGAAAAAATAAATTGATAGGCATTTTTATTTAGATACTTTAATTCCCGATCCAGTTTAAAAAGTTCTATGGCAACTGGAGAAATATAAGCAATTTCTTCATCAAGTTTAATGCTTATGATCGCATCTTGTAAAGTTTCAGTCATTACACGGTATTTCTGTACTTCCTTTTTTAGATTATCTTCAGCTTTTTTGATTCTTAACATCACCTTAATTTGTGCGGCTAATTCAGCCGGGTCAATTGGTTTTTCAAGAAAAACATCAGCTCCCGCTTCCAATCCTCGAATTATTCCTGCCGGATCTTTTACATAACCGGAAAATAAGATGATTGGAATATGACAGGTTGTTTGATCTTTTTTCAGAATTTCGCATACTTCATATCCATCCATTTCTGGCATCATAATGTCTAGTAAAATGGTGTCAGGTAACTCAGATTTTGCAGAATGAATCCCTTCCAACCCTGATTCAGCAACAAGTACCACACAATCCGGAATGTACTTTTTAATGGTTTCTTTTACTAATCTGAGGTTATCCGTATTATCATCAATTGCAAGTATTTTACTCATTTTTATTTTCGAAAAGTAATTTTGATGAATTTGAATTAAATATTCAAGAATCAATTAGTATTTATAAGGTGAAAAAACACTAATAGGTTAAGTATTATAAGATTGAATTGAACCTAAAAAATTTGCGATTTATAAGCCATTTTGTAAATGTAATCAAAAAAATCTGTTAGATCCTTTCTGCTATTACTCAATATTAAACAATTACACTCAAACGAAATGTATGAATAGTTAGTTTCATGTTGATAACGAGATAAAATCTTTAACGATGACCGTAGTGTTAATTTTGTCAAAATTACTTAGCAAGTAAATAATTATAGTTACTTTTGCAGCGCCTGTTAAATTTTAACGGGTCTTTTTTTTTGTAATTGTGCTATCAAAAGGATGATTTTTAAAATCATAAAAAAATATAAGTATCTCTTAATTGTTGGTTTAATAGTGGGCGGCTACTTTGCCATTGCCCAGGTATTGCCAAAAAGTTTAAGTCGCTATCCTGCATTTGTAATCATCTTTTTACTTGATATTTATTTATGGAGTGCCATAAAAAGTTGGATTGGTAGACAAAGCAAAATTTGGGAGATCAGCCTTAATTTATTGTATTGGTTGCCTTTAGCCATGATCATTACAACCACTACTATCAGTCTGTTTAAGCCAATTCAAACATGGAATACTTCAGTTTATCTAAATATTTCAGGATTTGCCATCATTTGTTATACTGCTAAAATATTTACTACACTCTTCATCTTATTAACAGATTTTATCAGAGGGATTCAATTTATATTAAGATTTGCAAAAACCAAAAGGACTAAGCAAATTAAAAAAGCAGAACTACCGCTAATAACAAGAAATAAATTCATCAAGAATCTGGGATTGTTAACAGGAGGCGTTATCTTAAGTGGGATATTGGTTGGGCGTTTTAAATGGGCTTCAGCCTTTAAGCTTCGGACGGAAGATCTTATTTTACCTAAATTACCTCAAGCTTTTAATGGGTTAAAAATTATTCAATTTTCCGACTTGCATTTAGGAAGTTGGCCCAGTAGTACACCTATTTCTGAGATTGCCGAAATTATTAATGAGCAGGATGCCGACCTGGTTTTTTTCACCGGTGACTTGGTAAATTTTTCTACTTCTGAGGCATTTAAATTTGAGGAAATTTTAAAAGAAATTACTGCACCTTTAGGAGTATTTTCTATATTGGGTAATCACGATTATGGCGATTATGTAAATTGGGAAACTGATGAAGCCAAAGAAGATAATATGCAGCAATTATACGATTTACATGATAGAATAGGGTGGAAGCTATTAAGAAATGAAAACCATATTATTGAGAAAAACGGAAGTAAGCTGGCTATACTTGGTGTCGAAAATTGGGGCGACAATCCTCGCTTTCCAAAAAAGGCAGATATGAATGAAACATTAAAAGGTATCGAGAATGATACTATACAACTTTTACTCTCACATGATCCAAGTCATTGGGATAAAGTCATCTCAAAAAAGTACAAACACATTGATCTGACTTTTTCCGGACATACACATGGTTTTCAGTTTGGGATAGAAACATCCTTGTTCAGATGGAGCCCTGCTCAATATCTATATAAATACTGGGCAGGTTTATATCGGATCAAATCACAATATCTTTATGTAAACAGAGGAACGGGCTATTTAGGCTATCCCGGACGCATTGGCATCTCTCCCGAAATAACTTTGTTCACTTTATACAATGAATAATATTTGTTAAAAAAATGTTAATTTTTAAAATGGCATTTTGAATCCTACCATATATGTAGTATATTTGTTTTTGGTTAATTTAAATTCTAAGAGATTAGAAATAAAGAATACCTAGGTTTATTTTGTGATAATTGCAATCAGATATTGAGGTTGATTCTTCTAACTTGCTAAACAAATGCTAATTTTTACTAAGTGATTATCTAACAGAGTGAAGTAAAAAAGTCCCTGAAAAGGGACTTTTTTTATAAACTAAACCAAGGTTTGATTTGCTCTGTTTTATCTTTGGGTTCTGAGATATGGCGAAATTCATTGGTGTAATTATCATAAATATAATCTTTATCCCAAATTTTGTAGTTTTCAGCAATTTGGCCCACAGCATCAATTACTGATTTAATTTCTTTATTCGTCATCGTGGGGTGTAATGAAAGTCTGATCCAGCCTGGTTTTTCACTTAAATCACCGGAATTGATTTTCTGCGTTATTTTTGCAGAGGTATCATGGCTCACATCTAACAGAAAGTGCCCATAGGTTCCGGCACATGCACATCCTCCTCGTACCTGGATCCCAAATCTGTCATTTAACATCTTAACCACAAGATTGAAATGAATATTTTCCAGATAAAACGAAATTATTCCCAGTCGATCCTTCACATTGTCGGCTAAAATATGCATCCCCTTAATTTTAGAGAATCCTTTAAATGCCAGTTTTGTAAGTTCTTGTTCGCGTTTATGAATGTTTTGCGTGCCCATCTGATTCTTTAATTCAATACATAAGGCCGCTCTGATTGATTGTAAGAACCCCGGTGTACCTCCATCTTCTCTGGTTTCGATATCATCAATGTATTTATATTCACCCCATGGATTGGTCCAGTCTACAGTTCCTCCTCCGGGATTGTCGGGAGTTTTGCTATGGTACAATGATGAGTCAAAGATTAAAACTCCTGAAGTACCCGGGCCACCTAAAAATTTATGAGGCGAAAAGAATATCCCATCTAATTTTTCCATCGGATCTTCAGGGTGCATATTGATATCAACGTATGGTGCTGAGGCAGCAAAATCTACAAAACAAACACCTCCATATTCATGTACGATTTTGGCCATTTCATGATACGGAGTAATAATGCCGGTTACATTCGAACAGGCTGAAAAACTACCTATTTTGAAATCACGATCTTTATATTTTTCTAGAAGTGCTCTCAGTGCATCTAAATCAATGAGCAGATCCATATCCGGCGGTATCACTTCAACATCAGCATTTACCTCGTACCATGAAGTTTGATTTGAGTGATGTTCCATATGTGTAATAAAAACAATGGGACGCACTCTTTCTTTTTGACATATTTGATTAGAAAGGAATCCACAGGTTTTTAACCCCAGTATACGTTGTAATTTATTTATAACAGTTGTCATACCTGATCCTGCTGTAATAATCACATCGTTCGGACCTGCATTTACATGTTCTTTTATAAGCTTATGTGAATATTGATAAGCCTTGGTCATCAATGTTCCGGTTTCACTTGTTTCGGTGTGGGTATTACCAACATAAGGCCCGATAACTTTAGAAATTCTATCTTCAATTGGCTGATATAAACGACCACTTGCAATCCAGTCAGCATAAATCATTTCTTTACTTCCATATGGAGTATTGAATTTTACCTTATTACCAATGATCCGTTTTCTGAATTTCTTGAAGTATTTTTCCATGTAAGCTGATGTTAAAAAATAAGGATTTTATGCGCTAGTATAGTGACTGTAAAATTAAGGATTTTATCTAAATCAATCACATTACTAAGACAGATAGGGACAAGATTCGGGTGACCCAACTTAATTAATCTTTGAAATACTGATTTTTGAGATCTCAACGGCGCCACCTTCAGTTTGGATGCTGATCCAGTTATTGTTCTCACTAAACCATTTATATTGGTTCCCTATATTGATTAAATAATCCTGAGAGGAAGTTTTTTCATTCAGCCGAATGATGATGCCCCCGTTTTTCAATTGGTCCTTTCCGAAATTTAATATGATTTTAAGATTGCGCGCAGCATCTGTGTTGCACATGCTTAATAATATATAATTTGACTTTCTATCAGTAATGGCAACCTGTTCAAAATTGAATTGACGCAATTGGTTATTCTCAATTAAAGTAGATGAATCTACTAAAACAATATTGGTTGCATCTCTAATAATTTGAAGTATTTCATTTATTCTGCTTGCAGGATATAATTCATCGGGCAATAAATCAGATGCTTGATTATAAAAACTTAAAGCCCGATCATAGGTTTTTTGCTTGAAATATTGATCCGCTTCAACCAATAAAGGCTGATATTGTGCAAGTGCTCTTTGTTTGCTTTCAGCAATTTGATTGTCTATTTGTTGAATAGTGATTCTAGGGTAGGTTTCTTCCGGTTTTAGGGTAAGTGCTTCGTTTAAAAATGTTTTAGCCGATTGAAGTTGCCCTTTCGCAATGTCATTCTGAGCATTTGAAATAGCCAAATTATAAGCCTTGTCTAGTTCTTCTCTTTGAATTTGAAAAATTTGCTGAATTTCTGCTAATTTATTCTTAGGATATTCTTCTTCGGGTTTATAATTCAAGCTTTTTTTATAGGAGTTTTGTGCAGACGTGTATAGATTTTGTTCAAATAGGACATCAGCCTCCTTAATCGTTTTTAAATAATTCTCCTCTGCCATTTGACTTGCTTCGATTTGAATCAAAATTGAATCAATTTCTACAATTTTGGTTTTCGGATAGTCTTCGTTTGGTTTTAAAGTGGCAGCATATTGAAACTCAGTTTTAGCTGAACCATAATCTTTTTTGATTAAAAAATCTTCAGCTTTGCTGAGGGTGTTGGCATAAGAGGTTTCAAGGTTTTTTTGATCCTCAATAATCCTAAATGCGTTTTCGATTTCTTTCAGTTTTTCTTGAGCATAGACATCATTTGATTTAAAACTCAACACTTCGGAATAAATGCCCTTTGCTTTGAGTAATTCGTTGGCCGAAAAGAACAGATCAGCCTTTTGAATTGCCTCTGTGTATTTAACATCTATTAATCCAATATTTTGAATTGAATCTATTAGCTGATCAATCTCGATCAATTTATTTTTACTGTAAATTCCATCGGGTTTAATGCGATTTGCAAATTCAAATTGAAGTTTTGCCTCCTTCAATTCATTGTTCGAAAAGTGCTGATTTCCTGTTTTTATGGCATTCTCAAAATCTTCCTGATCGCTGGTAGCTTTGCTCTCAATTGCTTCAATTACTTTACTGATCATTTCGGCAGGGTAGGGATCTGCCGGTTTTAATTGCGCAGCCGATTCATAAAAATTCCTGGCACTCGTAAAATCCTTGACCATATAATAATTATCAGCCTGTTCAATCAAGCTATTATATTCGTTAATTGGATTTAAGAGGAGGATGATTTGTGTTATTTGGTCTCGTGGATATATTTCGTTAGGTTGTAAATCTGCGGCTTTTTGATAATATTCTTTAGCGTAATTATAATTTAGTTTTGCAAAGGATGAATCGGCTATTAAAATAGTTTCTGCATATATTTTAAGCATGAAGGATTGATCTGCAATTAATCGGTTTAATTCATTTAATTTGGTTTTAGGATAGGCTTCGGCAGGAATCAAGCTGATTGCAAACTGATATTCTATTTTTGCTTTTTTATATTCAGCATTGTCGAAATAAGTATCGGCTGTATGAATCACTGATTGATATTCCTGTTCTAAAAGTTGTTTTTCCTGAATCCTGTTCTTGATTTTCTCTACCTGTTTATTTGGGTATTTTTCGAAAGGGAAAAGCTCAATGGCCTGCTGATAAGTATTAAAAGCATTTTCTAAATCTTCCTTTTTATAAAAATGATCAGCTTTTAATATATAATCGGTATAAGTTTCCCTTTCTTTACCCTGACTTTTCAATAATTCAATTGATTTAGTCAAACGTGATTTAATATCCTGATTATTTGGTTGAAGCTTCAGGGCATATTGATAGTATGCTTTGGCATCAATATAATTGCCTTTGTTAAAAAGTGAATCGGCGGTTAGGATTATCTTTTGATAGTCGATCGTTTCTTGTGTAAATCCCTTAAACGTAAAGCCTGATACCAGAATCATAATTATGATCAGGGAAGAATGGGCTATGTAGTTTTGAAGCTTCAAATTATGTTATACGATTAGGATGTTAATTATTAGCAACGGTTTATCCTTCTTATTATTGTCATTTTAATTTTCAATAACCCCATCTTTAATGGTGAGAATTCGATCCGACATGTTTGCCAATTCTGTATTATGAGTCACCAAAACGAAAGTTTGTTTAAATTCATCGCGCAGGCGGAAAAACAATTGATGTAAATCAACTGCTGAATTCGAATCCAGATTGCCTGAAGGTTCGTCGGCCAGAATAACCGAAGGTCTGTTTATTAAAGCCCTTGCAACTGCAATACGCTGTTGTTCCCCACCCGATAATTCGGAAGGTTTATGATTTGCCCGATCTTGCAAACCTAAAAATTCCATGAGTTTCATGGCTTCTTTCTCGGCTTCACGTTTTGATGTTTTCGCAATAAATGCAGGAATGCAAATATTTTCGAGTGCTGTAAATTCGGGCAATAAATGATGAAATTGAAATACAAATCCAATTTCTTTATTTCTAAATTCCGATAGTTGGCGATCAGATAGATTCTGGATCAATCGATTATTGATGTGAATACTGCCTTTATCGGCCCGATCGAGGGTGCCTATAATTTGCAAAAGGGTTGATTTTCCGGCACCTGAAGCACCTACAATACTAACGATTTCACCTTTCTGGATTTCAAGGTCAATCCCTTTTAATACCTGAAGTGAGGCAAATGATTTCGTAATTCCTAAGGCTTTAATCATGTAATGAGCTTTAGAACAAAGGTAAAAAAATCCGTAGAGAATATTCTTTATTTATATGCATGTATAAATTCCAATATATGACCCTGACTATTCAATGATTGTAAAATTAATATACTATTTTTGTTAAATAAATTTTTCATAAAATTAATCTGAACAGATGAACATTCACGAATATCAAGGTAAATCCATACTGAAAAAATATGGAGTTGCCGTACCTGAAGGATATGTAGCAGAAACTCCTGAAGAAGCAGTTGAAATGGCCCAGCTTTTGGCTAAGGAAACCGGTACAAAATTTTGGGTAGTAAAAGCCCAGATTCATGCAGGTGGCCGTGGCAAAGGGGGAGGAGTAAAACTTGCTAAATCTCTGGATGAGGTTAAAACATTGGCCGGTAATATTATTGGAATGAGGCTGGTAACCCCACAAACCAAAGCTGATGGTAAGTTGGTAAGTAAAGTTCTGATCCAACAGGATGTATATTATCCCGGTGAATCTGAAATTCAGGAATTTTACATCAGTGTTTTGCTTAACCGTAAGGCAGGGCGAAATATGATCATTTATTCGCCTAAAGGAGGAATGGATATCGAGAAAGTTGCGGAAGAAACTCCGGAACTTATTTTTAAAGAGGAAATTAATCCCGCGGTGGGTCTTTTACCATTTCAATGTGCTAAAATTGCCTATAATTATGGGTTAACAGGTACTGCCTATAAAATGATGGTGAAGTTTGTAGCTTCCTTATATCAGGCTTATGTCGAGTCAGATGCTTCCTTGTTCGAAATAAATCCGGTTGTTAAAACTTCCGATAATAAAATTTTAGCTGTTGATGCCAAAGTGGCAATCGACAATAATGCTTTATTCCGTCATCCTGATATTGCAGAGATGCGAGATTTGATGGAAGAAGATCCGATTGAAGTTGAAGCTTCCAAATTCGATTTGAATTATGTTAAATTAGATGGTAACGTTGGCTGTATGGTAAATGGTGCCGGTTTGGCAATGGCCACCATGGATATCATTAAACTATCGGGTGGCGATCCTGCTAACTTTTTAGATGTGGGTGGTTCGGCAGATGCAAAACGTGTTGAAGAAGCTTTTCGGCTTATTTTAAAAGATCCGAATGTTGAAGCTATTTTGATTAATATTTTTGGTGGCATAGTACGATGCGACAGGGTAGCTGCAGGAGTAGTTGAAGCTGCTAAATCAGTTAACTTGACCTTGCCTTTAATTGTTCGCTTACAAGGAACCAATGCAGTAGAAGGTAAAAAACTGATTGATGAAAGTGGAATCAAAGTGCGATCGGCAATCGCTTTGCAGGATGCAGCTAATTTAGTAACTAAAGTTTTGAAATAATTAAAAAATATAATAGAGAAAAAGGACGCTATCCCGTTTGAGATAGCGTCCTTTTTATTTATTTAAACTAATTAGCTCATCTACACCAAATAATGGACAGTTCTCACATTTAGTGTGATTCTCGATGCCCTCAATTAATTTGTGACATTTTTTGCATCGATACCAATCTTTATCAAATTCAAAATTACCTCCTTCGATAATAATTGATTTTCCTTCGATGAAAGCAATTGCAATTTTGCTCAATGCACTATTATAAATTCGTGTAAGAGTTGGGCGTGAAACTTCCATACGTTCCGCCGCTTCATCCTGAGAAAGATTGTCATAGATTACTAATTTGATCGTTTCATATTCATCATATTGTAATACTATCGTTACCGTATCTCGAACTGCAATGCCAAATGGTTTGAATCCAAGCATTTTAGGCGGAAGACAAACTTTCCTACTTTTCTGCGGTCGCGGCATTTTTAGTTATTTTAAATAATGCTTTAATATCAGGCAATATTAAAAATAAAAAGAAAGCCAGTGACAGTCCTAAAATTATTTTTCCAACAATGCAATACGAATTACAAAAAAATCTGTTCTAAATCCAAATAAGCAAGAGGCACATCCCAATAGGACCATGATGACATAATCAACAAAAAGCAATAGGAAGAACAATACAGAATTTTATTATTAGAGAAGTTTTCATAAGGTTTATTTTTAGATAAAGATAATGAACGTAGGTTCGTAAAATAAATTAAATCTAATAAAAAACGCCTTCCATTTTAAGTGGAAGACGTTTTATTTATTAATGATGTCACGTCCTGAAATAGCGTTACACAAAACGAGTAACAACATGAAAGACAGAGACATTTATGTAAAGCGAACGCGAAGGAGGATTAAAACTTAAGAGAGTCCTGAATTTTTTATTCAGGATTTTTATTATCTAGCCTCTTTTTCAGCATCAGCTTTCATCTTATCATTAGCAGTGATCAGAAATTCAACCCTTCGGTTTTGAGATCGTCCATTTTCAGTATTGTTCTCATATTTTGGCGAATTCTCGCCATAACCTCTTGTTGTAATTCTGTTGCTGGAGATATTTTTATTATGTAGATATAATGAAACCTCCATTGCCCTGTTTTCCGATAAGATTTGGTTGTATACCTGACTTCCTTTACTGTCGGTATGTCCTCTTATTTCAATATCTGTATCTACATAACTATTTAGAACTTTAACAAGTTTGTCAAGGTTGGTTTTTGCATCAGCAGAAAGATTTGAGCTGTCAAAGCCAAACAAAACATTACTGCTAAATTCTACAATAATTCCTTCGCCAACTCGCACAACTTTTGCATCAGGTACCGATTGCTTAATTTCCTCGGCCTGTTTGTCCATTTTATGGCCAATTACGGCACCTGTTGTACCTCCTACGGCTGCTCCAATAACTGCACCCAAGGCAGTATTACCAGCAGCTTTACCAACCACGGCGCCTATAGCACCACCTGCAACAACTCCAATTGCTCCGCCTTTTTGTGTTTTATTTAAAGATGCGCAGCTTGAAAATATCATAGTTGTAATTAAAACCATGATCATACTCCTTCTTAATTGTTTCATAATTATCGTGTTTAATACTATTAATGTTTTTGAATTGATTTTTGCTTTTAAGTATTCTAATTATTAAGTTTTTACCAGTATAAATTGGCATATATTATCTCTGATTGTTACAAATTAATACGTAGAATAATACATCCTATGAACATTTACAGTGAGATTGCGATTTTTGACCTACATATGATAAAAATATTTTACTTTTCATTAATGATAATTTCTGATGGGTTAGGATAATAAAACACCGCACTTTTTTCCTATGTGCGGTGCATTGATTTTAAAGAGTTGAATTATTGGAAAATCTTCTAATTATTTAGAAGATATACCTGATAGAAATTGCACCTCCATCTCCCCAAAATCCAGAGTAACCGCTTACATTCAGTTCAGGTTTCCAGTCGATACTAATATTTATTGGGATATCAGGAAAGCTATATTCCAAACCAAGAATCCCATCGAATCCAATAACCGTATATGCAACATCGTCATCTGCCCATTTTACATGCTTTCCATTCCAGAACCCAACATGAACTCCAACACCATAGTACCATTTTAAGCCATCTGCATTAAAAGCTTGATTATGAATTTCATAAAGACCTGTGAGGCTAAATCCGTGCCATCGGCTTGCTACTAAAAATTCGAGTGCAGCTTTTTCTCCAATAAAAGTTTTGATTGTCAATCCATTTGATAATCCACCTCTAAATCCAATTCCGGTGTTGTAATCCTGTGCATTGCTGTATGATACCATACAAAATAATAATGCAAATACTAAGAATAGTTTTCTCATGGTTTTCTTTTTTATGATTGATAATTTATTTAATTTGATAATTTAAAATTTCAGTATTGTTATGGATCATCTTTAATCTGTTTCCCTATGTATTTTACTTTAACTCACATCTTCATATCCACTTTTGATAATGGTTGATATTAATTTGAATCGGTTGATGGTCCTAATTATGCTATGTGAATGTGCTGGTATGATTATAGACTGACCTTTTTCAAGCAAATTAGATTTATTGTCAATAAAAATTTCTGCATTTCCATCAATAAGCTCGATAAAAATGTCGAAGGGTAAAATCTTCCCAATCAATAATCCTCCCGAATCAGATGAAATTGCACTAATGGAACCGGTAACTTTTTTTATGATTGTCTTTGTAGCAATTGAATTCGGAACGTATTCAATGAATTCTACCACTTTGAAAACTTCTGATTTCTTTAATCCACCGTTTTCCATGACATTTGATTCATTTATAATGTTGAAGAATTATGATACAAAGATGGGTGCATTCAATTCGAAAAGTGTTACACAATCTTCAAAATATATTACATATTTCACATGTTTTCATTGCATTACTGAGTTTTCTTAACAGCATCCTAAGGCCAAAAAAATATGCAGAAGCAATAGTTTTGTAACGAGAATTATTTTTTGGATGAATGCCAAAAAAAGAGTCCGCCAACCGCCATAACTGCAATACCTATGTACGGCGACCAATTGAGTTGATGTGGCATATTTGTTGTAATTTCAAGCTCTCCGATATCTACTATTTTTTCTTTGGTGAAAACAGTTATGGCCGTAAATATGGTAAGTCCTAATCCGATTAAGATAATGATGATTGCTATTTTTTTCATTTTATTTTAGTTTATAAATTAATTGAGTGAGACAAATTGTCATTAAGGCTCTTTCATATTACCCTGCTCTATCTCTTTTATATTTGTGTTTAATCTTTATCTGAGAAGGCATGGTGTCACCCAATAAAAAGCCCCATGGTTTTAAGGATTCTACGTGATCGAAAATAAGTTTTAGTATTGCTAGTAATGGGATTGAAAGAAACATGCCTGAAACTCCCCACAATGCATTTCCGGCAATTACTACGATTATTGAAAATAGTGCATTGATTTTTACTTTTGAAGCCACTATTTTAGGAACAATGTAGTTGTTGTCAATGAATTGAATCAACGAGTAGGCTCCTACAACATAAATTACATATTCCGGCGACTTGGTCACAAATGCCACCAACATAAACAAAGCGACACTGATAATCCCTCCTAAATATGGTATAATATTAAGCAATGCACCGATTATACCAAGCAGGATGGCATATTCAATCCCAAGTAAAATTAAAGCTAGGGTATTTAGTATTGCTACCATGACAAATTCGATGATCAGTCCTATCAGGTATTGTTGAATAACTAATTTGATCTGGCTCACAATTTTTGCTACAGAGATTTGATTCTTTTTACTAAATACCTTATAAATAAAATCTCTTAAAAGTGGTTGATAGAATAAGATCATAAAGATGTACACCGGAATCAAAAAAATGATCACCAATCCGCTACCGAGGATAACTAATGTTTGTCCAATGGCTGCACTGCTCATTTTTATTATTTCTTCAGAAATCTTAGCAATCCATTCAAGGATACTTTTAGTATTAATATCGAAATAGGCCGATGCTCCAATGATTAATAAGTCAATCATCGCATTAAACCTTTCTGTCAGCAATGGCCATGATTCGCTAAATCGGCTAAGTTGTGAGATTAAAAGTGTAGTAAATCCGATGAAAATTATGAATGTTAGACTTAAGGTAATTAGGATTGACAATAGCCTGTTAATTTTTAGTTTGACAAATAAATTCACAATAGGATGGAGAACAATTGCAATAATGGTTGCAAAAACCAAAGGGATAATAATGCTTTGAGCAAGATATAAAATCGTAATGAATGCTAACAAGCTAATAAAAAGGTAAGCAGCATTGGCGTAAATCGGTAATTTTAATTCCTTATCCATTAGTTTATAGGATTCTTTTCCTTTTTGTTGAAAATATGTTGAAATATAAACTGACCAAACATTTTAATTGCTTCAGGGTGATGGGCAACAAAATTTGTAACGCCTACCTGTAATATTTTACCGATGAGTTTTCTGCCAACATTATCTGAAGTGCCGACTACGATTTTTTTTGAGATATAGCCACTGGCCATGCCTGTGGCAGAAGCTAAAATATTATCAGTTAAATAGTGCGATGAAACGATATCTTTCAAGGTATTTTCGATAAGGTTAATTGGCTTTAAACTTTCGTAGGTAAGGAAGAATTGTTCTTTTAATTCCTGACCTACTAAAGTCTGTTTAGCCTCAAGTAACTCAATGGACCTTCTCAAATCTGAGCTAGAACTGCTTTTTTGCATAGGATGCTATTTATGTAACATTTTTATGATATAGTTATTGTTGCGCTCTTTAATCCATTTGTGCAAAAAGACCCGAAAGATGATTCCCGAAAAGCCATAAAATGCGGCTACAGCAGCAAAGCCTAAATACGTTTTGCCCAGCAATTCACCAAGCCAGAAAGCAATTCCGAGATTGAAAAACAGCATAAATAGGGCAATGATCCCAATGGCAATTGATTGTGGTAATATGGAGGAACCTATATCTGCCAATATTTCAAAAGCTTTAAGCTTTCCTAATTCGTAGCTGGTTTTGCCATAATCGGTAGCTTTTTCAAGAAGTGCTACTATCAATTTCGAATTGTCGTCCATGATCCTAATTTAATATGGTTTAATACCTTGCCATTGGTAGATCTCATTGATAGTGACTTTCTGGTCATTCAATTTATTCTTTTTTCCCTTTGATTTCAGCTCTTTTACGCTCTTGGATTTTCCCGGATTTGTAGTTCTGGGATGATGAGGATTGTTGCGGTTTTTAAACCACCCCCGATGTTTCCCATTATCTTTTCTTACTACGACACATGATGTGGCTGCAAATAAAAGAACCATACAGAAGGTCATTAGAATAAGCGTTTTAATAAATTTCATTATTTCTCCTCTTTAAGATTTTTAATTTTTCCTGAATGAAATTGATTTAAGCTTTCGACGCTTTGGCTTCTTTATCAGTTTCTTTTTCTTTTGACTTAGCTTTTTCTGCAAATTCGGAAACTTCTTCCGCTACCTTTTCATATTTTTCGGATATATTTTCCAAAAATTCATCGAATTTTTCCTTTAGACTATCTGCATAATCCTCACTTTTTTTAGCTATTTTTTTTCGTGTAACGGAACCTTTTTCGGGAGCAAATAAGATCCCTAACAATGCACCGGCAGCAACACCTGCCAATAGTCCTAATAATACTTTTCCTGAGCTCATAATTTTATTTTTTTGGTTGTTAATAATAATTGTTTCTAAAGAATTTTTCTTCCTTGAATAAGCCTAAGTAATATGGCAATAATGGCAATGACCAGAAGAACATGTATAAGTCCTCCCACGTTTAAGCCAACATATCCAATGGCCCAGGCAATGATCAAAATCACCGCGATGATGTAAAGTAGATTTCCCATGGTTTTTGTTTTTTCTTATTAAATTTTACTGATTAATGTATTTGAGTTGTTATATAGATTTTAATAAATCATTAAATGCTTCACCTAATTTGTCGACATCTCGTTGGAATTCTGTTTTGAAAAGTTGCCAGTTGGTTTGCCCTTCGGCTTTATATTCAGCAAGTACCTTTTTCATGTCCGTATTTTTTTGTTCCAGATCAGCCAGTTTTTTTTCATAAATGGCTCTGTTTTCTAACTTGTCGTTTGCTATTCTGGCTTTAAATTCAGTTATGTGTTTTTCATGAGCAGTAATTTTAGCTTCCACTTCTTTTTTAAATTGTTCAAATTCAGTAATGGAATCTTGTCGCGCCATGTTCAAATCATATTTTGCATCTAATACATCTTTTTTGGCTTCTTGTACTTTATCATTTGCTTTTTCTATTTTTTTTGCCGATGATTGGCAACTGCTTATCATTATTGATAATGAAAAAATGATAATAAAGATGGTTGAAAATGTTTTTTTCATCTGTAAGTAATATTTAATGAATAAGTTGAGAGTATATATAATTTTAATAGTCATTCATTATCTTCTTTTCGAATTGGCAATTAAACAATCCCTGAAATCCTGAAAAAGTCCTTATTTTTGAGTAAATCCTTGATTTGGAGTCTGCCAAAAATTTTCTCCAACCAAATTTCTTCATACATAAGGTCCTCTTCAGTGGGTGTTTCAAACTTATCGCATGGCTTATTTTTTGGCGCATTACGATTGATTCTTGGTTTCATTGTTCTCATTTTTTTGAATTTTAATCCCTTAACCAGCGGGATAAGCGTAAATGAATTTAATTAATATAAGTGCGAACTTTATTACTGAAAATCATTACACATTTTGCAAATAACATTTTGCTATGTTCTTTTTCTATTCATAATAGTCCAGCAGGTTCATTAGTTCGTTTAAGTTAGGCGATAAAATTATTTCGGTCCTGCGATTACCGGCCCTTCCTTCGGCAGTCTCATTTGTATTGATAGGGAAAAATGATCCCCTTCCCGAAGCGGTAATCCGACCGGGGTCGAAACCATATTCATTCGTTAATATCCTTACAATAGATGCAGATCTGGCAGTGCTGAGCTCCCAGTTATCTTTAAAACCGGCTGTTTTAATCGGGACATTATCAGTATGGCCCTCGATCATTACCTGAATATCATTGGTTTTGTTAAGTACCGCGGCAAGCGATTTTAATGCTTCTATTCCTTTGGAATCAACTACATCGCTACCCGATTTGAACAATAATTTTTCTGCCAATGAAACATAAACACTTCCATCAATGGTGTAAATCGAAAGTTCGTCGGTTTCGTAATTTATCAAGGCATCTGCTATCGAATTTTTAAGATTGCTCATGACATCCCTTTGTGATTGAATGACTGCCTGAAGATCTTTCAACCTCTTTGCCTGATCGGCAATGGTCATATTCGATTCAGTTCGAGTATTTTTAAGTGAAGCTTTTTCGTTTTTGAGATCATTTAATTGCTCGCTCCCAAAATATATTTTGGTATTCGACTTGGATAGGTCATTTTGTAGCATTTCAATTACAGCTGTTGAAGCTATATTCTTTTTGTATAGCACATAAGTTGTATAGGATAGACCCACAATCAAGACAAGAAATACGAGAATAAATATTGTTTTCAATTTTGTCAGAATTTAAGTTGTGAAAAAATTTTCACTACTTAACAAAGTTGAAACAAATGAAGGCTAATAGCATTACACAATTATGAAATAATCTTACATATTTCACATGTTTTCAAGATTTGCTTTGCGTTTTTGTTTGAGCTGCTTGTAATAGGAAGGGGTAAGTCCGGTAACTTTTTTGAATTGGTTGGATAAATGTGCCACACTACTGTAATGAAGCATGTAAGAAATTTCCGTAAGGTTTAATTCATCATATAATAGCAATTCTTTAATTTTTTCGATTTTGTTCATGATAATAAATTGCTGAATCGTGATGCCCTTAACCTCCGAAAAAGTATTGGCAAGGTAGGTATAATCATACCCTAATTTTTCACTGATGTAGTCAGAATAGTTCACTTTGGGTATTTCATCGCAATAATGAATCATTTCGGTAATCACGTTTTTAATTCTTTCAATTAAAATACTTTTTTTGTCATCAAGCAATTCCAATCCTGATTTAAGCAGGTTTTTCTTCAGCTCAAACCGCATTTCTTCTGTGATATCTTCCATAATCTCAACCGAGCCAAGATCTGGAACTACATAATTTAGTCCGAGTTTTTTCAGCTCTTCCTTCACCACCATTTTGCAGCGCAAACTGACCATGTATTTAATATATAACTTCATCCAGTGAGGGGATAAATATTTGTGGGAGAATATTTCAGGTTGTTTTTCCTTTCTCTATAAATATGAATAGTCCTTATTATTTTAAGGATAATTTAATCGTAGGTAAAACAAATATAATCAATTAATAGCTTAATGTAAAATGTTAAGTCATTATACTCTTTGCTGATTATAAAAATACAAATCCATATACGAGGGATTCGATGAGTTGAGTAAGATCGTACAGCCTGACCTGCTGTATACTCTATCTGATAAAATTGGTTACTTCTTTCTTCTCTTTTTTAGGAGCTTCGATGGTATCTTTTGTAGCTTCTTTCATTTTTAACAGCCATGCCATATTTTTTCCCAAAACACGCATAATTTGCTTGCCTTCCTGGTCCTGTTCAACTTCTCCGGCATTTCTGCCATGAATGATGTTCCAATAATTTGAAGTTGCAATAATCATTTCAGCATAAGCGATATAATGATACAAACCATCAAGGGTAGCTGAACCGCCCGATCGTCTTACGGCAACTACTGCCGCGCCAATTTTATGGCGGAACAAATTGCCATTTGCTCCGCTCACATAAAATAGCCGGTCCAGAAAACTTTTCATGGTACCTGCAATACCTGAATAATAAACAGGCGAACCCAGAATGATACCATCAGCTTCTTTAATTTGCTGAATCCATACGTTTAAATCATCTGTTTTTAAACTGCATTTTTCATCTTTATTTACAGCACATTTACCACATGCCGTGCAGCCATGAATCATTTTTTGACCGATATGCAGAATTTCAAAATTTATCCCGGCTGTTATCAGTTCATCACCAACCATTTTCAATGCATGAAAAGTATTACCCGTTTTATTCGGGCTACCATTTATTGCTATTACTTTCATTATTTTGAGCTTTATCCTTATTGATTGTAAAATACTCCTTAATAAAAACTTCTATTTATATATTGCAGGTGTTATTCTCATTTTTGTGGCTTGTTCAAATGCATATCCCATTTTTAAAAGTTTATCTTCCTCAAATGGACGGGCTATCAATGTAAGACCGGCAGGCTGTCCATTCTCCCGGTAGCCCATCGGAATAGTCAGGCAGGGGTATTTGGCAGCTGCAGCAAAACCTGCACCTCTATTGTTGATGGTTAAAATCGCATCCAGTTCATAAGCCAGCATTGGGATTTCAAAATATCTAACTCCTTCTGCATGAAGTCGATTTCTTAACAGAATCAAGCTGTCATTACTCATTTCAATTTCAGATGCTGCCTGAAAAATAACCTGACCGTAAGGAATTCTAACTAAAGTATCCTCATTGTTATAAACTACGATTTCTTTCATCGAGCGCAATTTAATATCTGCTGATGCATGGGCATCCATATAATTGGGGAGGTCAATTTTCATATCGGCGCTTAATAAATCACTAAATCCGCTAAAATCAACTGTTTCCGGTTCAATCTCAATAATGATAGCTCCCAAATCAGTGAGTTTATCTAAGGTCAACTTATAAATCGAATCTCTTAAAAGGTTTTTGTAAGCTCCAAAACGCAATCCTTCCAGCGTTCCTGATTTTAAATCTTCAAAATATTTTTTATCTTTTGGATTGTCTTTGGTTGCTTGGTCAGTAGGATCCTCACCTGTCATTGCCGATAGAAAAATAGCATTATCAATGATATTTCTGGTCATGGGGCCGGGAGTATCAAGGGTACTTGATAATGGAATAATCCCACTTCGGCTTAATAACCCAACTGTTGGTTTAAGCCCCATTAATGAGTTATTGCTTGATGGTGATAAAATTGATCCTGAAGTTTCTGTACCAACTGCAGCTGCTGCATAATTAGCTGCAATGGCTGCTCCGCTTCCCGAACTAGATCCTCCGGTATCAAAAATTTTGCGACCATAAGGATTTAAGGTTTGTCCACCAACTGCACTAAAACCATTGGGACCTCCCCGAAAAAGAAAGTTTGCCCATTCACTCAGGTTTGTTTTGCCTAAAATAATTGCCCCCTTTTCTTTCATTCTCTCAACAATATACGAATCGGAAGCATTGTTATTTCTTAAAAAATGTGTTCCTGCTGTAGTAGGCATCCCTGTTGCGTTTACATTGTCTTTCAATAGAACTGGCATACCATAAATCGGATGATCGTCGGCTGATCTGTTTTTGTCTTTTATCTTTGCTTCCTTAACGGCATTTGGGTTAATGGCAACAATGGCGTTCAGCATTTTGTCTTTGTCGTTTTCAAACTTAACAATACGATAGAGATACCATTGAGTTAGCTTTTCGTAGCTGAGTTTACCCGAATTTATTTGTGACTGAATACTTGGAATGTCTTGTTCGAAAATTAATGGTTTTAGCGATTGATAATCTTCTTCTGAGAAATTGCTGATTTGATCTGCGATATTTTTCCAAAGTTCGTTCTTGTCCAGAATTTTTGACTGGATCTGTTTATAACGCATATTTTGTGCTTCGTTATTTGCACAAAAAGCTATTTCTGCAGATTCATCATAGACAACCCATGGGGCAATCACTGTTTTAGGTTGCTGTGTACAAGCTACTGTAAGGGTGAGCAGCAATAAAAGGGAGATTCTAGTTCGCATAAGGCATAGTTTTTCGTTAAGTTTAAATTTGGTTAAATATAAGAAGATTTTATTCGTGAAACTTCAATTTTAAAAGCGCAGTGAATTAAAATTGTTAGTTGAACAATCCCGACTTAGTGTATTTCTTCACAATTTAGGTAACAATTATTTTTAGATTTTTAATGCTAAGAAATTAAAATTGTTTATCCTTTGCACCTTAAGAAGTGTAAAAAGTAAGAAGTCCTTTAAAATAAGGTTGCAATAAAACTTTTAGAATATCTTTTGTTTTATTTTCTATGCTTTTCCTTGATACTTCGAAAAAAGCTCAGTATAAATTTCAAGCACCAAACCTGCCTGCCGAAGCGCAGTACAGGCAGGAATCAAGTCTTACAGACCTAAAAAACAAGCTCTATTCCTTGTATTGCATGTCGCGATCCAAGTCGTTTGACATTTGTCGTTTAGGTTTCTTATCTTTTTTAATTTGTCGATTATTCAAAGTCGAATTTTTGTTAAATCTTCTGGATCGCTTGAATAGCCTTCCCAATAATACTTCGGAAAGAGCTTGTAATTTTTATGTCTGAAGGACATTGTAAGCATTGCTAATATTCTTTATTGAATAAAAGATAATTCATTGGCGCAGCTATAGGGCGGCGTGAATATGGTGCAGGCCATGAAGCTTATTAGTACGTAAAAAGTCAATTACACCTTAATCTTTAAATTGGAACAAGCTGATCATAGCTGATATTCACAAGACTTTCTTTGTTTCCCTGCCCGACCGCAGGCGGGGTTTCTTTGGTCACAAAGAAATGAAAGGAAAACTGTGACCTAAATTTACAAGTATGGTTTAATAATTAAAATATGACATTTAAACAAATTATCACAAACGCCAATTTGTTACCAGAATTATGAAGTATGACAACGCTGTCGGGATGAACAAAATGAAATTTTAACCGCATGGAAAAAGGGATTTGATTCACAAGAATAGACTTGGAGTCATAGTATTAAAGCTGGGATTAGAAAGATTAAGTTATGTAATAAAAAGAGCCGAACTTATAAAAGATGTGTCCATACGATAGCTGCCGACAGACAGGCATGTGACCATTAAATTCAAAATTATTAACACATGAAACCCATAAGCCAATACAAGTTGATTATGAGTTCCAGGAA
Organism: Bacteroidota bacterium; assembly: GCA_018816945.1. Lineage (NCBI taxonomy): Bacteria > Pseudomonadati > Bacteroidota > Bacteroidota bacterium. Next base: position 125,068 of record JAHIVC010000069.1, read on the forward strand.
TTTGAAAATATTGTCGGAAAAATAAAAGTAATTCTTGCTCCGGGATTACTTTGACCAGGGTATAATTCACTAATTATAAGTTTGGTTCTAACCTTATATCTCTTACCTAAAAGTTCTAGTCTTTTTTTTGTCAAATCAATCCCTAAATTTAAGTGTGAGTCAATATTTACTGATTTCATACTTTTGGTAATACCAATACCATTATCTTCAATAAAAACAGAAAGTTGTTTTTTGCCATCCATAATAAATCTTACATTAACCTCGCCTCTTGTCTTAAGTTGAGAAATCCCATGCCAGATTGCATTTTCTACAAATAATTGGATCATCATAGTTGGAATAAAAATCTCGTCGGGTTCTATTCTGGAATCTATATCAATATTGTAATCAAATGAATTATTCAGTCTAAGGCATTCTAAATCCAGATAATTTCTTAATTTATCCACTTCATCCTCTATGCTTATAAAGTTTGAGTTTAAAGAATTCATATTTTGTCTGATTAATCGGGCAAATTGAGACAGGTATAAACCAGCTTCATTAGGTTTATTATGAAGTATGAAATTTTGAATAGATCCTAATGAATTAAAAATAAAATGAGGGTTCATCATCGAACGTAAGGCTTTGGATTCTAAGTTGAGCAGTAAAATTTCGTCATTATTTTTCTTACTTAATTTATTTTTGCGGAGATAAAGCAATATACCGACCAATAAAAAGGTTATAATTGTAATAAAAGCCCAAAAGTAAAATCTTTCGAGAAGTGTTGGCTTAACATTAATTATTAATTCTTTAGGCAAGCTAAAATAATCTCCATTAATTTGAGATTTTAAATAAAATTTGTATGTACCTGACTTAAGATTCTGATAAGAAACTATAGTTCCATCACTCTTTAACCAATGATCCTCCATCCCTTCCAGCATATAAAAATATTTTGACATGAAAGATGAATAATTAATGCTTGAGAATTTAATTTCTAATTTGCTATCACCTTTAATATTGATGATTCCCGAGGTGAAATCGACACCCTCCCCGTCGACTTGAACAAACTGGATATATGACTCCAAAGATAAATTAGGTTTGTTAAGATATAGCTCTTGAGGAATGATCGTAATTCCTTCACTTGTTGCTACATAAAAATTATTTCCAGAGCATTCAATATCGCGGATGTCTTCAAAATCAATATTTACAGAACTTACATGTATCATGCTATCATGAGCAATTGCAATCGGATTTTCAATATAGTAAATATCATAAAATGTTGAAAAAAATAGTCGGACACCATCATACGCAAAATCTTTTACTTTATGCTCAGTTTCTATTTGAGTATAAGAGTTTAGATCGAATATCTTTTGTTGATTTAATATTAAATACAATTTCCTTCCATCAACACTGATTACTTCAACAGAATCATTCAGAATAATATGAGAAGTAATTATTTTACCATTGAATGATTTTAACAACTCATATTCAACGATGCTGTCATTTTTCACTACGTAATTCTTATCGGCATTTACAATAATTTCATCATCTTTATTAA